>CAMPJM010000700.1 GCA_946886805.1 uncultured Flammeovirgaceae bacterium
CAAATTGGACAAGAAATAAAAGCTGTTTGAGCCCGCCTTTTTCGGCGGGTGAGTTCCTTTTATTTCCCAATTTGATAAGGAAAATAGCGTAATAAAATGAATAGAGCCTTGATTTTTTTGTCCCGTGGTTTCTCTCGGGAGCCTGTCCGGCGAGGACAAATGGAAATCAAATTGCTACCAGACTCAATATTCAGCAAAGCTAACTTTGCGTTAGTTATAAACGCTTCGATCTGGCTGTAAAAAAAATCCAGCCCCACAGAAATATTGCCTAATCCCCGATAGGTAACTAGATCGAAAGCGGAATTCCCGCAGCCGCTGCAGTTTTTTAGGAGGTTGCCCAGCGCCAAGGCACCGAAGCGAAGTTCCTGCCATTGGTTGTTCAACGGCGTTCAGCCGAACGTATTCTTTCAGTTTACAAATAGAAATAACAAGCTGAAACAAATATTATTCAAATGTAATCGTAAAGTCCGGATTGCAGTGCTAATCTGATTTTTTACCGTCTGCTCTGAAACATTTAATTTTTCGGCTATTTCAACAACCGATAGATGTTCTTTTCTGCTCAGTTCAAACACTACTTTTACTTTTGGAGACAAATCACTTATCCCTGACTCAATAAATTGTTCCAAATCCTTGCAAACGATTGTGTCATTTGTAGAATTATCGTAGTCAATTATAGTTTTATCAAGTGAATCTATGTACCTATGTTTTACAATATTGGCCTCTATATAATTAATGATCTTATATTTTATGGCCTTAAAAAGGTAAAAAGAGAGTGAGGTCTTAATATTGATGGTGTTCCGGCGCAACCAAACAGAAACGAACAAATCCTGTACTAAATCCTTGGCCGCCTCCTCAGAATAAATTCTTTTTGCAGCGACCATATAAAGCCTTAACCAATATCGCTCATAAATTTCTTCAAAAGCGCATTGATCACCCTTTTTTAAAAGGTCAAACAATTCCAGATCGGTATGGTGGCTAAGAGGATTAATGATAAATAATTAAAAAATGGATACTAATTGCACCTTTACATTTGTTCCAGACTAACAATTCTAATATTTAAATGATTTATAACCAAGAAAAACGCAGAATTTTAGATAAAGTACTTCAAATTAAATGTGTCTTATAAAGACACATTATAACAAAAAAGGCGTTTCGCTTCGAATAAAGCAATTATATGGAAAAGATAGCAAAAAGAATTGAAGTAGCAATAAGTCTACAAGAGCATTTTTATTTTTTTAAATAAATTAAATAATTGTCTTTCAGACGCTAATAACTGTGTTTGGAGGGGGTCCGCATACAAAACGACCGAGTTTTCCATTTGCCAAAGAGGGGATTCAAGATTTTAAGAAATAGGGTTTCTGCCGAGGGATGATCAAGTTAAATTCTTTCCATTACTTGTTTTGTAATTCTGTCACACCTGCTAAATCCAAACTCAAATACATCTTTATCAACAGATAAATCGTATAAATTTTCTTTTAACATCGCTTTGGCTCGATGTAAACGTACTTTAACGTTAGAAACCGTTAAATTTAAGGCACTGGCAAGTTCTTTTAAGCTCATTCCTTCGACTTCTTTTAAAATATAGACAGTTCTATATTTCAATTCTAAATGATCGATGGCATTTTGGAGCAGCAATTTTGTTTCTGTTTGTATCATCTTGTCCTGTGGATTTAATTGTGTGTGATCTGGCATTTCTACAATTTGTTCGGTCTTCCTAAAGTTTTCAGGTTGTTCGTTTAAATGATATAATTTACCTTTTTCTTTTAACCGTGCCAGTGCTTGGTTTATTCCAATCCGTATCAACCAGGTAGAAAAAAAGGATTGTAACTTGAATTGATGCAGGTTTGTGTAGGCAAGAATATAGCTGTTCTGCATAATATCTTCAATTTCGTCTTCATCTTTTAAATAGCTTCTAATCGCACGATATAATTTTTGATTATTTCTTCGTATTAATATTTCGTAAAGTTCCTTTTCTCCACCAAGAATACGCTTGATAACTTCAGATTCTTCTATTTTTTGATTATTGAAACTTGTGGTTTTTATATTCTCCATATATCTGTCTTTTTTCTTAGATAAAGAAAAGCAAAAAAAGTTACAAACTTTTGTAACCTAATTCAATATTCGCCCTCCAATGCCTGTAATGAATTTTATAAATAACTAAAAAGTTTAAGATCATGGAGTCGAACGTACAATTAGCGAACAATTTGAAATTGGTAAGAAGCGTATTAAAAGTTACTTTTGGTTTGGTGCCAATTGTTGCCGGGTTAGATAAATTTACCAATATCTTAACGGACTGGAGCAAATATATTTCAGAAGGCTTAGCCGAGATACTTCCTTTTGAACCTGCTGTATTTATGATGATAGTGGGGGTGATTGAAATTGTGGCCGGTATTCTTGTCTTAACAAAAACCCGAATAGGCGCTTATGTGGTAGCAGCTTGGTTAGTCGCTATAGCCTTGTCTCTAATTTTTAGCTGGAGCTTCGTGGATGTTGCTGTAAGGGACCTTGTTATGGCTATCGCTGCTTTTTGCTTAGCGAAACTTTCGGAAAATAACGTTGTTAAAACATCATAATTAATCCAGGAGGCGAGGTATTTGGAACTTTCTGTGATTTTCTTACTTTTGACAATGCTGTTAAATAAAATTAATATTTAGGTATGGCTTATAGCGAAGTGATAGCTGAAAGAATTAGAGGCGCATTGGCTCACTTGCCGGATGTTAAAGAGAAGAAAATGTTCGGAGGTCTGGCTTTTTTAGTTAACGGGAAGATGTGCCTTACCGCCGGCCCTGAAAGGATGATGTGTCGTATAGATCCCAATATTCACGACGGGGAAGTTACAAGAGATGGCTGTACAACAGTTGTGATGAAGGGCCGGGAATATAAGGGATACATATATGTTAGCGAAGAAAGTTTAAAACAGGATGATGAGTTTAAGCACTGGATAAAGCTTGCTTTAGATTTCAACGAAGCCTTGCCTTCCAATGAAAAACAGAAAATAGCATAGATCAGGTATAATTTTAAAGCTCAAATATCGCAGCCGACATCCATAGTCTTGTGGCACACAGACCACC
>CAMPJM010000701.1 GCA_946886805.1 uncultured Flammeovirgaceae bacterium
TAGTGCAAATGGCAGCCATTGCCTGTAAATTTTGAACATATATGGTATTAAAACCTGCATCTTTAACTATGAAGTAATCTTTGTCATAGATTGTTTTAAGGTCATAGTTGTGAAGGAAATTCCGAAAATCAACGGACACAACTTTCCAGAATAACCTGTAATCTGCCTTTTTCTCAGGAAATCCTACTACAGTATCATAGGTAGGTTTCCAATCCATACCAGATTCAAAAGGAGAAATGATAGAAAGTAATCCATTCCCTTCAAAATCCCTGTTTTCGGCCAACCAATGATAGTATTTTTTTAGCTTGGGAAGTAGGGAGGAAAGAAATGCAAGGTCATTCGTTTCCCGAAAGGTTTTTAAAACAGCCTGGGCAACCAAAGGGGGCTGCACAAGGGCGCTCATATGCGATTGGAACAACTTTAGACTAGGCTTAGATTGAAAAATATCCACCAATCTGCCCGGCAATATCCTTTCCCAATAAATCATGTGGCCGACAAAGCCATTTTCTTCTTGCAACGCAAACAGGCTAATAAGATGCTTTTTAGCCATTTCATGTTCTCCCATAGCGTTGAGGATAAAAACATGAAAGCAGGTATCCCAAAAGAACTGATAAGGATAAGTACCAGGTGAGGGTTTAGTATAATGGAAATCCGCATCTACTGATTTGGAATGTCCAGAAATCATATTAGCGTGTATGATTTCTTTTACTTTATTGCGGATTTCATTATCTGTCATAGGTAATCAATTTATCTAAGGCAGTAATGTTTATCTTCTGGCTATCTTTCTATTGGCTTTTATAATACCTGCAATTGTTATATGCCGTTGATTACCACTGATTCTTGAATAAACTCCAGGATCAAAGCCAGCAAAAAAAGTTGTCTTAATTATTTTTGTACTTTTTGGTTCGTAATAAATTGCCAATTAATTACAGCCAAATTATTATTAATAGGACTGGCAGTTTTTTATGTCCTGCCAGTCCTAAAATATTATTGAAGCTTTTCTGCTTGATAACCAGCTTTGCTTAAAGCTTCTTCGATTTTTTTAGATTCGACTTCCTGGGTAGAAACAGTCAAAGTTCTTTTTGGGTCTTTTAAATCCACTTCCCAATTTTCAAGCCCTTCCACTGCATTTAAATGCGGGGTAACTTTTGCTACACAAGCATCACACTTTATGTTTGTTTTAAATTGCATCGTTTTCATATTTCTAAAATTTAATAGTTAAAATATATTTACTTTTTACTTTCGGCTGCCAACTTAAAGCTTGCCAGCCTGACCCGTCCTTCATGCTTAAATTCCATGAATAAACTATAATAACCACTTTTTGGAAAATGCGTGTGAATCATTATTTCAGGGCCCTTGGTTACCGATCCCATCGGGTGCACGTGCAGGTAATCCTGGGTATCTGAACTAATGATAACAACATGTGCCAATGAGCCAAGATATTTCTCAAGGTCAGTTACCGGTAGGCCATTTTTTGTGACTAACGCGTTAAGCATTACAGCCGCATTAACTTTAAATGCCGATCCATTTGGAAAAATATTCACTTCATATCCATCCTCTTTCCAGGTAGTGGCAACGGTATTTGTCGAAGCTTTTGCCATTTGATCACCAGCTACCTGGATTTCTTGTCTCACTAATTGTTGGGCAGCCTCTTCAGGCATGTAATCCTGAAAAAGAACATATTGGCCTCCTGAAGGAAAAGTATGCTCACATACATATTCTCCATTTTCTGATGGCTCCGGATGTTCATGGGAAAAGTAACTAAGGTCTTTGCTCATGATGAGCAGGTGGATTTTCTTCTCATGTAATAGAGTTAGCGGTACCACGTAGTCTGGTTGGTTTGCCACTTCAGGTTTGAAAAATAATTTTACAGGTCCACCTGCCTTTATGACTTCAGTGTCTCTATGGAAAGCCATGTTGAAATGAAGGTTTGTTTCCGCAGTATGATGATGTTTATGACTTGTTTCCATTTTCTTTATTTTTATTCAAAGGTAGTTTCAGGTGTTTCTCTCCTGTTACACCATTTCTGATATGTTTAATATAGTTCTAAGGTTTCTTTTCCTCCTTTCGCAGACCTGACACATTTTTAAACCTATCAGGTCTGGATTTTATTTGTCCAGCTTAATTGCTTTTAATCGCAAGCTATTGCTGACTACAGATACTGAGCTTAATGCCATGGCTGCACCTGCTATCATGGGGTTCAGTAAAAATCCGGTGATGGGAAATAATATTCCAGCAGCTATCGGAATCCCTATTACATTATAAATAAATGCCCAAAACAGGTTTTGTTTAATGGTCCTTACCGTAAGCTTTGATAACCTTAATGCTTTTGGAATTTGGTTAAGGTCTGATGAAATCAAGGTCATTTTAGCTACATCCATGGCTATATCCGATCCTCTACCCATCGCTATACTTACATCTGCTTGCGCCAGGGCGTGCGAGTCATTAATGCCGTCACCCACCATTGCGACTACTTTACCTTGTTTTTGAAGCTTGATAACAAAATCAGCTTTATCAGAAGGCAATACTTCTGCCTTAAAATTGGTGATGCCTACTTTAGCCGCAACTGCCTTGGCTGTTTGTATATTGTCACCGGTAAGCATGTACACGGCAATACCTTGTTTTTGCAAGCTTTCAATTGCCTCGGCAGACGTTTCTTTAATCTTATCAGCAATAGCAAGAACAGCTAATGCGTGTTTCTCGTCAGCAAAGTAAATGACTGTCTTGGCTTCTTCCTGTAGTTTTTCCGCTGTAGCAGCAATCGCTTCTTCTACGTGAATGTTATTTTCAATGAGCAGCTTTTTGTTGCCGACAAAATAACCCATCCCTTTAAAGCTGGCTTGTACGCCTTTCCCGGTAATGCTGTCAAATTTATTCAGCTCCACAGGTGCAATACCATCAGCTTTTAACTGCCGTGTAACCGCTTCAGCCAAAGGGTGCTCCGACTGTGATTCAATGGAAAGTAAAATTCCTTTCAAAATATCCGTACTGTTACTATTTTCAGTCCAGATCATGTCGGTTACTTCTGGCTTCCCTTCAGTAATTGTCCCGGTTTTATCCAGTATGATTG
>CAMPJM010000702.1 GCA_946886805.1 uncultured Flammeovirgaceae bacterium
TTTATGATATATCCACATCAAGATCGGGATCTATTTTTATAGCATTGATCTGTAATCTGATATCCTTAATATCAAGGTTCTGTATAGTTTTTTGTTTAAAAAAGTTTTCAATCAAGATTGTCAAATCCTCATTATAATAATCTATAATTTCTTTTGTATTGGTGCAATAAATATGGTTATGGTAATCCAGGTTGGCATCATATCGCATATTGCCCTCATCTGTATGCACTTTATTTACCAAGCCTGCAGAAATAAGGGTTTCCAGCGTTTTATAAACTGTTCCTAAAGAAATACTGGGATTGTTTTTCTGAACTTTTTCAAAAATTTTCTCCGCAGAAGGATGCAATTTCATGTTTAGAATAGCATCGTAAATAACAATTCGCTGCTGAGTCGATTTCAACCCAGCATTACTTAGTTTCTCTTTAATTAACAGATATTTTTTAGAATTTTTACCCAACTGAAATGTATTATCAAATAAGAATTATTCCTAACTAAGAACTTGTGCAAAGTTAGGGTATAATTAATGGTTCGCCAAGCGATTCAACGATTTTTAAAAATATTTGAAAGCTTATAAAAATACGCATGTGTAAGTATTTTTGATTCTACGCCTATGAAAGAGTCTTATTCTTCCCTTATTTCGTAATCCTATAATTTTTAAAGTGCTAGAAATAAATCAGATAAGAAAATGAAGTTATTAAAAATATTTACGTGCAGCATTTTGTTTGGACTCCCTGTGATTGCGAATGCACAAGACGATATAGACATTTATTTGGAGGCCGGACTAGATGATGCCAAGATATTAACCGAATCTTATATTTCACCTATAATGAAAGGTTTTGGATATGGCATTAACAATGGCTGGTATAACACAGCAAAAGCCCATAAAACTTTGGGGTTTGATCTGACATTTAGTGCTCAAATGGTATTTGTTCCCAAATCAAGTGAGTATTTCAAATTTAACAATGACGATTATAATAATATAAGGTTAGGCTCAGGCGAAAGTGATCAATTGCCGACCGCGTTCGGACCGGCTGAAGATGGTCCTGAGATAGATATACTCGGGGAAGCTGACGTAAATGGAAACAGGGAAGTCGTCGGCAGTTTCAATGCTATTGGAGGCCTTGGTATAAAGGATGAGATAGGTATGAATTTGGTGCCAGTGCCGATGGCGCAGCTAGGCATAGGGATAGTGAAAAATACGGACCTGAAAATTAGATTTATTCCATCAATTGATTTAGGAGATGCAAAAGTTGATCTATGGGGCTTTGGTGTAATGCATGATGTGAAACAATGGATCCCGGGCATGAAACATCTGCCGTTTGACCTTTCTGCCCTGGTAGCATATACAAAAATGTCCTCAAGCTATGACCTTCAGGATGTATCTGATACCGGCGATGGCAAACAAGAACTTTTGTTGTCGGCTAGTGGATTAACTATTCAGGGACTGATTTCAAAGAAATTTTCTGTTCTTACCTTATACGGGGCTTTGGGATATAACAAAATAAACTCTTCCGTAAATGTCAACGGTAGCTTTGAAGTTGATGGTTACGAGGACCCGATGGTGGATCCTATAGATCTTTCCTTTGGGGAAGGAAGCCTCAGGGCTACTGCAGGTTTTCGTTTGAAGTTGGCCATAGTGACCCTACACGCAGACTATACCATCAATAAATATCCAATACTTTCTGCTGGTTTAGGTTTTAGTGTTAGGTAGGTACATGCCAGCATCTTAGTTAGATTGTAACTGACCCATTGTGTGAATAAGAAAATTGATGAAAATCATTGAAAATTAGACCATTTAAACCCTTTCTCTTCAGGAGAGGGCATGAGCTTGCCCCGAAGAATTTCGGGGGTGAGGTAAATAAAATGCTAGTTTTCAATGATTTTAGTTGCTAAATTAATTTCACACAATGGGTTACATTATTGCTTTTATAGTCTTTAGAAATCCGAAAATTTACTTCCCTGAAAAATTCGCCTTTCGTTTATTAATAAAGGCATCAATCCCTTCTTTATGATCTTCTGTGGCAAAAAGCAGGTAGAAATTCTTTCTCTCGAAATGTAAGCCTTCGTCTAAATGGGATTCAAAAGCTTTGTTGACAGATTCCTTGGCTAAACTCACTGCGATAGGCGACATTTCAGTAATTTTTTTGGCTAATTTTACTGCCTCCTCCAAATATAATTCTACAGGAACCACCTTATTAATTAGCCCTGCTATTAAGGCTTCATTTGCGTCCAGGAAACTTCCCGTCAATACCATTTCCATGGCCTTCGCTTTTCCCAATGCTTTGGTCAACCTTTGGGTACCGCCAGCACCCGGCATAATCCCTAATTTAATTTCAGGTTGTCCGAACCTTGCTGTTTCAGAGGCAACAATCATATCACATATCATGGCCAATTCACATCCTCCTCCCAAAGCGTATCCGGATACTGCGGCTATTATTGGTTTTTTTGTTTTTTTTATTTGATCCCAGGTGCTGAACTGATCTATTAATAGCATATCAATTGCGCTTTTGTCGGTCATTTGTTTTATGTCCGCCCCCGCTGCAAATACTTTTTCACTTCCTGTGATAATTATTGCCCTGACTTCCTTGTCTTCATCAAGAATTCTTAAACCTTCTCTAAGCTCATTCATTAACGGAACGCTTAGAGCGTTCAATTCCTTAGGTCTGTTCAGCTCTATTAAAGCGATGTGGGTTTGAAAACGTGGGTTTACTTTGATGTAATTCATGTGCACGAGGTTTGGGGTAGTATAAACTTCATGAATTCGGTCAATATAAAAAAGAAAAACCTTCTCTTTTCAAAGAAGGTTTTCAACAAAGTGTTAAACAGGTGTATGAATAAATGTGTGTTATGTACTCTTTTATACTTAGTGTTATAAAAAAGTAACCCCTGATAAAATTATTTTTTTTTTGTTATTGAAGCTAGCGTAGTTTTTTGTTTAGTTGTTTCAGTTTCTGGAGTCAGGTAGATGTAGGAACTTAACTCTGGGTCATTTATCGAAAAATCTTCATTTTCTAACTCAGTAGTAGGAAGAATCTCGTTTTTTGTAAAACCCACAATTAATAAACAC
>CAMPJM010000703.1 GCA_946886805.1 uncultured Flammeovirgaceae bacterium
GAGAATTCTATACTAAAAGAATTATCTCTATAGGACAAATTGAAGGTGTCTGCCTCTAATACTGAAGTGTTTATAATCATCTGATCGTTTGAATTCATCCCTTTTTTAACAGCTTGATCATGTATATAAAAATCAGTAATGCGGATACTGAGCTCCCTTCCTTGAACGGTTATTTCATTTGGGTTAAAATAGGTAATGCCATTTATACCTCCAAAAATAATTTGGCCATCTTTATCCACGAATGCGGCATCTTTACTGAACTCATTTCCCTGCAGGCCATCGTCGGAGTAGTAGTTGATAAAATTGCGTTTCTGAAGATCCATTTTTGAGATCCCATAACTGGTGCTTATCCACAAATTGTTGTTGTCGTCTCCTTTAATTGCACAGATTACGTTACTGGGCAATCCGTCGTCTGTCGTATACACATGAATTTGATCGGAATCCTTGTTGATATACATCAAGCCTTTTGATGTTCCTATCCAAATTGTACCGTCTTGGTCCTCATAAAGGGAGTAAATGATATGTCCCTGAAGCAGTCTGTTCGTGCCATAGGTGGATACGAAATCATTTGTTTCAATATCCAGAACGCCCAGACCGTCATAGGTTCCGATATAAAGCTTTCCCTTACTGCTGAGTAAAAGACAGTCAATCCATCCATTATTTATGATATTTCTGGTACTTGAATAGTCCGTATTTCCTTTGGCGCTGTAGTGGGTGATTTCTTTTGTTTCTAAATCCATTTTGAAAAGGCTCGAACCCATGGTTCCAATCCAAAGATTCTTGTCGTTATCTTCTTCAAAGCTAAACACCCTTTGAGCAGGTTCGGAATTGTGATTCAGGAGGTTTTCTACATATTCGCACCTACCTGTTTCCCGATCCAATTTTGCCATACCATCTAAATATGACCCTATCCAAAGATCATTATTGGAGTCCTCGTATATCGCCATCACCGTAGAGGGAACGGAGTTGGGTTGGGCGGTGTGTTGGAAGTGAGCTAATTGTTCTCCATTCGGACCAATCCCATATATTCCGTCGCCATCTGTTCCAACCCAAAGAACACCTTCGTGGTCTTTATAAATAGCTATTACAGCATTTGAACCGATAATATCAGTCTTTATGGATTTGTGGCCTATATATTTGAAATTGTTAGTGTTTTTCGGAAGCAACAAGACGCCCTTTTGAAATAATGATGCCCAAATATTTCCGGCCTCATCTTCTATGATTGCATTGACTTTCACTTTTGAAAAATCGATAGCGGTGACATTATAATTAGTCTCGGAAATTTTCTTCGAAACAGGATCAAATACCTTCATCCCTTTTCCTTCAGTTCCTATATAAATTGTGCCTTCTTTATTTAAGTATAAAACATTAAATGGAAATATTAGTTAGTAAATTAAAGGCATTGAGGAAAAAGATTTCGTATTCTCGTCATACAAAAAAAGTCCTCTGTCGAGACTGCCAACATATAAATTACCTGCTTTGTCCTCAACAATATTTGTGATACTATTACTGGACATTCCTTTTGAATTGGAAAAGTTTATAAGTTGATTGTCCTTACTTAGCTGAAAAAGTCCCTGGTCTTGTGTAGATATCCATAAATTCTGATGCTTGTCTTCATACATATAATTGATAAAATTGCTGGGAACATAACCCGAGTTCTGCTTTGCATATAATTGGTCACCTTCTTCTTTAAGCAGAAGAAGGCCTTGTCCCGAGGTTCCAATAAGTACATCCCCGTTTTTTCGTTCTAAGATTGAAAGAACGTGAGAAGCATAATCATATCCATTCTCAAGCAGTATTGGAATTTTTATAAATGTGTCCGTAGCATAATCATATTGTTGCAAGCCATTAAAAAATCCAATTAACAAATGCCCTTTGCTGTCTTCGTAAACTATGCGGACATAGTTGTTCAACAGTGAATTTGCGTTCTCATCGTTTTGTTTGTAAACGGTAAATTTCGAACCATCGTAACGGTTTAAACCATCTTCAGTGGCAATCCAGACAAGCCCGTTCCTGTCCTGGTAAACATCATTGATCATGCTGCTTGACAATTCATTGTCGACCGAAAAAAGCTTGCCCGATTGGGCGTAACCCGAGAAAGAGATAAGAAACAAAAGAAAAACGAAAGGGTAATTTTTTTTCATAACAAATTTGGATAACATAAGTTACCTTATTTTTTTAATTAAAACCACCGATCGGGAAATATTTTAGCAGCATCTATAATCCTTTGTGTAATGTTAAGAAACATTGATTAAAAATTATTGAAAATTAGATCGTTTAAACCCTCTCTTTTAGGAGAGGGGAGAAGCTATTTAGTTAAGTGATTGTTCAAAAATAAATAGTACATTCTCTTCTGAAAATAGAACGGTGTCAACACATACAACCTTACAGAAAATAAAAACCCTTTTGCTCCATTTGGATGGAAAAACAGCGCTTTTATTGGGAATGACGAAAGTATAATCATATATTCTAAGATGCTTCCTATCGTCATCATGACAAATCGAAGCTTTAGCAGTTTGTTTTTGTCATGCTGAGGAACGAAGCATCTTGGTTTTGTTCCGATATATACTAAAGCCAGAGCTTCATCAAGGCTTTCCAAAAATGTTGCCACCTGTACGCGGCGCAACTATACCTGGCAAGCGAAACCCAAAATTTTGGACAGGGAAATAAAGGGGATAAAAGTAAAACTGGGTGTATTTAGAGGTGATTGGAACTATAAAATCTGGCTTTAATGTATCAATTATTTTTAAACACACACTAAGGCGATTTGTCTTCTCTCTTTAGCATATGTTTATGACCCCGTAGGAATTAAAGCAATTCCACATTCGAAATTATATCATAATAAACTTATAATTTTGGGCGCCATTTCCCGCTATCCGCTTGTACTGTTCTCCCGGGCACTGTGCCGGGACCTCGCCCGCGAAAAGGCGGCCTGTGGGGTACCGCTACTATCGGGGGCGCTGCTATGGTATCGAGACCGTAGCAATAATGTTTTGCGACAGTCCCTTTTTCCTCTCGGGGCAAAGTAAATTTTGATCTTCAATTTTTTTGCGATATTATTA
>CAMPJM010000704.1 GCA_946886805.1 uncultured Flammeovirgaceae bacterium
ATATATCCTATATGAAATCAAGATTTACGGCTCTCAAACATGTTTTTTTAACTTTGTGCGCTATCCTGTTCCTTGTTTTATCTGGCTTCGGTCAAGGGAGTTTAACACCGGTGACATCTGCTCCAGACGGGTATCAGTACATTGTGTATCTGCCAGATGGTTACGATGAGACTTTTCAACAGGAATGGCCGATAATGATATATTTGCATGGAGGACAGGGAATATTAGACGGGGAACTTGGATTTACAGATTTCAGAAATTTTGATTACGGACCACCCCGGTTTATACACGAAAAATTACAGCGAGCAGCGTCTTCTAAGCCACCAACTGAATTAGATTTATTATTAGATAAATTTGTTGTTATTGTTCCCCATCTTCCCAGAAATGAAGCAGACTATCCTAACAACCATAATAACCAGTTATGGGATGTCGAGATGGTTTATAATACAATGAATTATGCCTTTACAGATCTTTATGAAAAATCGAATCAGATATACTTATCGGGAATTAGTTTAGGTGCAAAGGGAGTTTTTGATTTTGCAATGCAATATCCCCAAGTACCTGCTGCCATAGTTCCTATTTCCGGTTCTGGAATACTTGCTGATGCTTGTAACATGAAAACTGTTCCGGTTTGGGCTTTTCATGGGGAAAAGGATTACCTGGTATATAATGAGGAAAGCGGGACGCAACCTGGTAGATGGGGCTCAGAATCTATAGTTAAAAAAATTAACACTTGTTCTGGTCGTACTATTAATGCAAAATTTACCTTGTTCCCTTACAAAATTCACGAACCGGCCGTTTGGGACAATGTGTATAATCTATCAAGTGGTTATAATATTTATAATTGGTTATTAAAACATGAAAAGGGTTCTACCATTAATATTCCACCTTATGGAAGAATTACTCAATCTGATCAAAAGCGTCTAATAGATCCGGAAGGAAAAATTACTATTAAGTTAGAAAGCGATGCATTTGACACAAATTGGGGAGACAATGTATATTACACCTGGACTTTAAAATCAGGCGATAAAAATAATTTTTCATTTCGAACGGCAAGTAATCAGGAAATTTTGACTCCAACAGAACCTTCTGTTTTTGCTACCTTTACAGCAGCGGGATCGTATACCGTATCTCTGGAAGTTGACGGCGGAGTTGGTGAGGCTCGAAGTTCTACTTCCGAAAAGCAAGCTTCTACTTCGGTCTACGATGAAGTAGACATCACCATTACTTCCTCCGTAAATGATATTTATGTTGCAAAACTTCAATTGTATAACGCGGGGAGCGGAACATTTTTAAGAGATTTGAAAAACGGAGATAAAATTGATACCGAAGCACTGGGAACTAATAATTTCAATGTTAGAGCCGTTTTAAATGCCCCTTCTTATAACAACCGAAATGTCCAAAGCGTAATGTTTTCTCTTGATGAAAATGAAAATTTTTCGATCGTAAATGATGGAAATAGTAACGGTGGTGAATCGTATTTTATGTTTACTAAAAGACAAGGGGTGGCATGGAATCCGGCAGATGGAGATTATATTATTGCTGCAACCCCATTTTATGATAAGAATCCGCCAACTGATCCAGGTATTTCAAGCCAAATTGTCGTCTACGTCAATCAAGATCCGCCGGTAATACTTCCTGTAGAATTTCTTGGTATTTCAGCAAAACGAGTAGGAGGTAAGGTTTCCATAAACTGGTCTACTGCTTCTGAAAGTGGAAATGACTTTTTTACCGTTGAGCGTTCTCCTGTCGCTTCGGATCGTTTTGAAGCAATTGGCATGCACAATGGAGCAGGAGAGAGCAAGGAAATAAAAAAATACGAATTCACAGATTATGCGCCACTTGCCGGTGATGCTTATTATCGCGTCAAACAGACAGATGTTGATGGCCAATCGAGTTACTCAAAAATAGTGCAGGTAAAAGGTGCAACTACGTTTGCTGCTGCCTTATTTCCAAATCCTACTGAAAAAGATAATCTGCATATTCGTTTGTCCACTGCTGATCCCTACAGCGAGGTCAACCTTCATATTATTGATGCCATCGGAAATGTAGTTTATGTTGGGCATTTAGCACCGGAAGAGTTGATGGAAGACAACGGTTATAAGCTGCAGTTGGGCAGCAATATAAATCCGGGTTTATATTTCGTGATTGTAAAACAGGGAACCAACAGTATACAGCATAAACTGGTTGTGAAATAGAAGAAGTTTTACCTAAAGCAATGCTTAAATTACAACAGAAATTGTGGAAAGTTCTTTAGATTATCCTTGTGTATAAAGATGAAATTATTAATATATTTACCCTCAACCCCAATTTCTGTTCCTTTCTGAAAGCTTAAATCAAAAAGTTCTAATTTGTTGATATTCTTGTTCATAATAAAGAAGCCCTCATATCCTAAATTTAATATAAAATCAAAAACAACCTGGACACTTCTTTCCTGATGTCTCTGTTCAATCTCGATAATCAGGCAGGGTTTATTTGAATTTATCGTATCTAATGCACCCATTAATATTTCATACTCGTGTCCTTCAGCGTCAATTTTAATCAGGCTGATGTTATCAAAATTAAAGGAATCAAGGGTAGTTTTTTTTACTGTATATTCCTCTACTTCGAGGCCTTCAAATGAACCTCCAACCTTACCGGCACTGGGATATAATTTCGGGACGGTAAGAGTTGTTTCCCCTTGTTCATTTGACAGCGCGGTATTGAAAATTTCTACATTGGAAGGAAGTGCTGTTTTTGAAAATGTATAATGTTGTGGGTGGGGTTCAAATGAATAGACGTTTTTTGAGTGTCTGGCCATAACATTGCTAAATACACCCATATACACACCTATATCTATAGTACTAGTATTTTGAGGCACTAAAACCTTTATTAATTGTAGTTCGGAAAATTTTTGTCTCAGGTGTTTCCAAGTGAGAATAGTCAAAATTAGTTTTGGCGAAAAAGTTTTTTTTATGAGTGTCTTCATTGAATCCATTTTTTTAGTTTTAAATAATAGCGGATAATGTAAGAAAATTCCTGTCTTGTGTAAATATTACATGCCAGTTACTATATTAAATAT
>CAMPJM010000705.1 GCA_946886805.1 uncultured Flammeovirgaceae bacterium
AGCGGCACCAAAACCATGTCGATTTTAAGGTCATCGATTAACTCCGCATTAATTGGCTCGGGTATTCCCCAGCGGTTTACGACCAAATTTGTATCTTCTTGCAGAATGTAGCTGGTCATTTCGAAAGTCTTCATATCGCTTTTTGAAACCACGACCTTTAAATCTTTATTCTGAAGTTTTAGTGCTTTTACGATCTCGAGGGTGTTAATTTCCTTATGATGTTCTATGGGTAGGAAAGTATGCACTACATCTACTTTCGCATCTTTAAAAAACGTCAGGAATTGCTGTTTTATTTGTTCACTGGACAGCTTTAAGAAATCCTCATCAATATTTCTTCGTTTTGATAAATAGAAATTTCTCAGTTCCGCCTTATTCATTTTCTCCGGTGGGTTTAATTTTCTTCCATAATAACATTAAAACGAAAATCAAAAGGATCAAAGCTGTCGATAAAAAATTGAATGATATCTGGGTTGTTAATCGAAAAGTTAAGGATGTTTTCTTTTCTCTCTTGTAAACCTCCTCCGGGGAATAATTTTTCTTTCAGGTTTTCAAGCTGTTTTACACTTATTTCCTGGTTTTTTTCTTCTGCCTTAAGGAGCCTCTTTGAAATATTCTCAACGCTTTTCAATGTCTTTGTACATTCTGCTTCGACAAAGCCCTTTAGACTTTTATCACTTCTTTCGGCCTTTGTGCTAATTTTCTCAAATGCTTCTCTCAAAATTTCTTTCTCCTCAAGGAGGTGGATACCATCTTCTACATGTTGCTCCACAAATTTTTGTTTGAGTTCATGAATAGGGAGGAAAAGATTTTTTAAGGGAATTTCTAATTTTTCCAACCTCTTGGTACTGGTTTTATTTACTACCAAACCAAAATTTCTTGGCATTAAAATCGGAAAATTGGTTTTGTAATGTTCAAAAACTGATTTTAACTGCAACCAGTAAGCGATCTCTGCCGGCCCGCCTATATAGGCAAGATTTGGAAGCACCGTCTCCTGATATAAAGGTCGCATGATTACATTGGGACTAAAGTTCTCCGGCGAATTTTCCACCAAATTTAAAAGTTCAGCCTCAGAAAAACGGAGATCTGTATTCAATACCTCATATCTTTCTTCTTTTTTAACGATTCTTTCCCGAAGGCCATCTTCCATATAAAAGAAGTTTATTTCCCTAGGGAAGCCCTGATTTTTATATCCATGAGAATCCAATGCCTCCGAACTTTCTACTACCAGCTGATGTGCGTTATTATTTAGTAGATCATCTTTAATTACAGAAGAGAAGGTGGCTTTTAATTCAGCATTATCAGCATCAACTACTACCAGACCTTCTTCTCCAAAAAGCTCATTTACAAAAAATCGGGTGGCTTCTGCCAATGTTTTTCCTTTTGAATAGGCTGTTTCAAATAATGTTACCTTCTCTGGGATGCTATCTATAAGTGCTTGTATGGCATCTGTAGAAAATCTTCCTACAGCACCTTTTTGATCAGTATTCCACTGATGATGCTGCCCGAATAGATTGAAGTGATTAATTTCTTCGAAATCATGGTCTTCGGTGGCCATCCAATAAATCGGTACAAAATGATAATCAGGATACTCCGTCTTTAACCTTTTACAGGCATTGATGACAGTTACGATCTTAAAAATAAAATAAAGCGGTCCCGAAAATAGGTTTAATTGGTGGCCTGTGGTTATAGTAAAGGTCTTATGATCTTTTAAGCTTTCAATATTATTTTGTACCCCTTGTTTTATGACGAGGTGCTTATACTGATTTTTTAAAGATTCAACTAATATTTCTCTTTTTTCAATACTAAAAGATCTGCTTGAAATAGCATCTTTAAAAGAAGATATGCGAGGAGGATGTTGATAAAATGGTTTTAATTTTTCTTCTTCTTTTAAGTAATCTAAAAAAATAGGAGAGAAGTTACCCGTCTCTCCTAACTCAACTTTTTCTAATTTCATACTTATGTAGATGTTATGCTATACTAATCTGGACAAGCCAGAAGCAAAGGTTCACGCAAAGCTAAATTAAGTTTGAAAACGCAAAGAACGCAAAGCGTAAACACGCTCGGTAGAAGTTTGCTAATTTTAAACTTTCAAAATCGCTTATGATAAGATACTAACTCACCAATTCTCCAAATTATAAATCACCAAATCACAAATCGCCAATTCATAATTCATCAATCATCAATCATAATTCATAATTCAGTTATCCCTAATTCGCCATACAGATCAAATTCAGTGGCATCTTTGATCTTAATATCTGCAAAATCTCCCACCCTTAGGTAGTTCTTTTTAGCATCAATTAACACCTCGTTGTCTACCTCTGGGGAATCGAATTCTGTTCTTCCTATGTAATTTCCTCCCTCTTTCCTATCGATAAGAACCTTCATTGTCCTGCCTATTTTTTCCTGGTTCAGCTCTAGTGATATCTGACTTTGTATGTCCATTACGGTATTTACGCGAGCTTGTTTTACTTTTTCCGGAACATCATCAGCAAAAGTATACGCATGGGTATTTTCTTCATGAGAGTATGTAAAAATTCCTAACCTGTCAAACCTGTTTTTTTCAATGAAATCCACCATTTCCTGAAATTCCACTTCGGTTTCACCGGGATGGCCCGCAATAAGCGTAGTTCTAAGTGCTATATTCGGAACCTTTTCTCTAATAGTTTGAATCAGTGCATCGGTTTTTTCGCGTGTTGTTCCGCGGCGCATCATTTGCAAAACTTTGGTGGAGCCATGCTGTAACGGCATATCCAGATAATTGCAGATATTAGACCTCTCAGCCATCACGTCCAGTACATCCAACGGAAAACCAGTGGGAAAGGCATAATGAAGCCTGATCCATTCAATTCCTTCCACGTCAGAAAGATGCCTCAATAATTCAGCTAAGTTTCTTCTTTTATAGATGTCAAGTCCATAATAGGTCGAATCCTGCGCAATAAGAAGGATTTCTTTGGTGCCATTTCGTGCCATCGATTTAGCTTCTTTTACCAGTTCCTCAATAGGTCGGGACACATGCTTGCCACGCATCAACGGAATGGCGCAAAAAGAACACGGACGGT
>CAMPJM010000706.1 GCA_946886805.1 uncultured Flammeovirgaceae bacterium
GGAAAAAATCAATTAGCCCGTTGGTGAATTAAAATACCAATTCTCGGTGATTTTAATCGAAGTCCCTTAATTCTCACCAGGGGTTCGAATAATTACAAAAAATTAAACATTTATATAGGCAATAAAGTTTTGTGCCTATATTTTTTGCTATTCTTCACCATAAAATTTTTTAATTATGAAACTATTCTTCCCAAAAACTTTTTTCCTGATCCCCATCTTAATTGGACTGTTCTGTTTTTCCTGTGCCCCAAAGTATGGTGCCTATTTTGCTAAGCAAACCTACGAAGACAATAACTACGCCAAGATAAACGAAAAGAAAGTAGATAATAGTACTACGGCAAGTATAGAGCCGGTAGAAAATGCAGCCATTGATATTATTGAACCAGTTGATGCTGAACTATTAAAAACCGCAGTACCTAAGAAAGTAGAAAATGATTTTGCTGTAGAAATCCCTAAGGTTGCTCCTGAAAGGGAAGGTACCAAAGAAAAAGGCAAACTGGTGCTGATCGAAAAAGAAGATAAAAATGCCCAAATGACTTCCAGGGAAGAAATGATCATGGATGCTTTGAAAATAAAACTTCAAAACATGACGAAAGCAGAAAAGAAAGCTTTTAGGAAAGATGTAAAGCTGCTGGCAAAATCCGATAATATAGAAAGGCTTTCATCTGCTGCAAACATCAGCAGCCCTGAAAATTTAGAGCAAACGGATACAAGCACGCTATTGCTGGTAATTATCGCCTTCTTGTTGCCTCCGTTGGCAGTTTTCCTTCATCAGGGCGAAATTAATGAAAACTTTTGGATCAATCTTTTACTAACTCTATTGTTTTATATACCGGGATTGATTCACGCTTTGATCTTGATATTATAGCGCGCTATTTCAAAGTAGAGACTAAGGAAATAAAGTAAAACAGGCCCCTATCAAAGGTGCCTGTTTTGCTTGAAGCGTAAAAAAATAAAGGTTGAAAATATCTTTTGCAGCTTGAACTTTCTAAGAGTTAGCTCAGCCTAAAGTCTATAGGAATTACCATTTGTGCTCTAACGCTTTCGCCGCTTTGTTTTCCAGGGATCCATTTTGGTGAGTTTTTAATTACCCTCACCGCTTCTTTTTCCATTCGCTCAGTACCATTATTTTTCAGCACCTCTACGTTTGACACTGTGCCGTCTTTTTCAACTACAAATTGAATAAATAACCTGCCTTCTACTTTGTTGGTAACGTCCTCAGCAGGGTATTTTAGATTTTCTCCGATATACTTCATAAATGCAGCGTTTCCTTGACCTTTAAAAGAGGGTTGCGTCTCTACCACAGTAAATAGTTCATCAGTCGTGGCGAATGATTCTTGCTGTAGTTCATTCGGGTCATTGGTTGTTGTCGATTGCTTTTGTAACTGCTTCTCTAGCTTCTCATCATTTTTCTCACATGAAAATGCGAAGGTTATGACAATGGTAAGGGATAAAAGGAAAGCTAATTTTAATACATTAAGTCGTTTGGGTTTTGAAGTCATCATGTGAATACGGTTTAAGGTTTCGGATTTATTAAAAAATGTACCAATATTGAGATTGGATGAGATAAGGCAATTTAATGCCAGTATTTTTTGATAGTGTTTCATCGAGATTTTACCTTCTAGCAATACCCTTGAATCAGCAATGTACTCGTGATTTTGCTGAATGGCTTTCTTGAATAGTTTCAGTAGCGGGTTAAACCAAAATGCAACACAAAGTACTTCGGATAGTAAAATGTCAATACTATGCAATTCTTTCAGATGGATTGATTCATGCAGAAGGATCACATTCCCATCCCCTGCGGGAATAGCGGCATGATTATTTAAAAAAATGGTTTTATAGAAGGCGAAGGTGGGCGATTTACCATTTGTATTGATAATCTTGTGTCCGTTCCACGTTGTTTGGGTATATTCCGTGTTTTTAAAAAATTCCTTTAAAGAAGCTAACTGGTAAAGAAGTTTGTATAGGAAATAAGCAAATCCGGTAAGATATATGGTAAAAATCACTGTGAATACATCTATTTCAACTGCATTTGAGCTGCTAGTCAATGAAGAAATAACCACTTCAGAGATTTGAAACTGATACAAGTAGCTTGCCTCGGAAACATTAAAGGAAGAAAGTACGGGTATTGTCACCAAAGGTATGGTGACAGCAAAGATTTGTGCAGCCAGTAAGAAGACTCTGTTAAAGTAAAATGCCGATTCGTTTTTTAAAACAAAATAATAGAACAGATAAAAGGCCAGTAATACCATTCCTGATTCTATGGAATAAATTACGAAGGTTTCTGCGATATCATTGAATTTACTTTCCATCTTTTTTATTTTGAGGGGGTGGATTGTTTTCTTCTTGGCTTACATAAGAGAGAAGTTCTTCTACTTCCTTTATATTCAAATTGTTTTCTCGGGCAAAAAAAGAAATCAGATTCGTAAATGAGCCATTGAAGTAACCAGTCATCATTGATTTTAAAAAGAAACTTTTATAGCTGTCTTTTGAAATAAGAGGATAATATTCATGTGTTTTACCATAGGCCACATGATCAATAAACCCTTTTTTTTCAAGAATTCTAACTATTGTACTGACGGTGTTATAGGCCGGCTTAGGTTTGGGAAATTTTACGAGGATATCTTTGACAAACCCTTTTTTGATCTCCCATAGTACCTGCATCACCTGTTCTTCTGCTTTGGTTAATTCTGTCATAATAAATTTTTAATAGGTTAAAGATATAACTAATTGTTTAGTTATATAACTAATTTAATAGTTATTTTTAACTTTCAGTAAAAATTGATTAGGCAGCATCAAAAGGTTAGTTATTTAAAGATCTACGAGGACACAGACTCTTTCAAAAACGAGCGGTCGGACGGATGAGTAGTATTGACCTGATAAAGCTGATAAATGAGGTAGAATGAGATTTGTGGATTTGAAAAAGAATTTTGGTTTAAGCAACCTCCTCAAATATTACTTGATCCAAAATACTTCCTGTCCCCAAGAGGAAAGAAATCCTGACGCAAAAAAGCCAGAACAATTGCCCTGGCTTTTCTTATTTTTTGTTCTAATCTA
>CAMPJM010000707.1 GCA_946886805.1 uncultured Flammeovirgaceae bacterium
TAATTTTTACTTCTACAAGCTTTCCATTTTCCCATTTCTGGTCTATTTCAAAACCACCTCTTGCCATCAAACCATTGATATAACCATCAGACCAGGCAGCTGGTAAGGCCGGGAGAAGTTCAATTTCTTCTGCATGACTTTGTAATAGCATTTCTGTAATTCCCGCAGTAGCGCCAAAATTACCATCAATTTGAAAAGGAGGATGTGTATCAAACAAATTAGGCAGGGTCGATTTCTGCAATAATGCCATAAGATTTTGATAAGCTGCCTCCGGTTCCTGCAGTCTCGCAAAAAAGTTTATAATCCAGGCGCGGCTCCACCCTGTATGCCCTCCCCCTTTTGACAACCTGTATTCAATTGTCTTTTTTGCAGCTTCCAAAAGTTCGGGATTCTTTTGCTTCGTGATTTGTCTACCGGGATGCAATGCAAAAAGATGGGATATATGCCTGTGACCAGGTTCATTTTCTTTAAAAGGCTCAGTCCATTCAAGTATCCTGCCATCCGCACCTATTTCTGTTTCGGGAAGCCGCTCCAGGATTTTCTGTAGTCTTTTCCTTAACGATTTATCTACTTCAAGAATGCTACTAGCCTTTATGGTGTTTTGAAGCAGATCTCTGATAATCATGTGATCCATTGTTGGCCCCATGACCATTGTTGCAACCTCCCCCTTGTTGGTTATAAAGGTATTTTCTGGAGAAATAGACGGCCCGGAAACCAGTTCATTAGTTTTCGGATTTTCCACCAGCCAATTAGCACAGAAAATAGCAGCATCTTTCATGACGGGATAGCCAAGGGTTGATAAATATTCCCTATCCTCCGTAAATAAATAATGTTCCCAGTGGTGCTGTGCACTCCAGGCCATTCCCATTGGCCACATGGCCCAGCGAGGTTCACCATAAGGTTCTGTAAAATGCCAGGCATCGGTTGTAAAATGGGTGACAGCTCCTTTCAGGCCATACATATCCATTGCTGTTTTCCTGGCATCCGGTCTTAAATCGTTTATAAAATTTAAAAATGGCAGGTGCAATTCGGAAAGATTGGTGGTTTCAGCCAGCCAATAATTCATCTGGATGTTAATATTTATATGATAGTCCGCACTCCAGGGTGGGTACAATCCGTCTGCCCAGATGCCCTGCAAATTCGCAGGCAAACCACCGGGACGTGAACTACTTATCAATAAGTATCTTCCAAATTGATAATAAAGCCTTATTAATTGTGGATCACTACTTCCTCTTTCAAGAGCATTCAATCTTTCATCGGTAGGAAAATAAACCGCCTCAGTTTGCCCCAGATTTAATTCTACTCTATTGAAAAACCGTTGATAGTCACTAACATGTCTTTCTTTCAAGGCTTTATAATCACTTTTTATAGACGATAAGTCTTTCGCCGAAACGACAGAAGGATCTTCTCCCCAATAATCGGTCGCTGCAGTTAGAAAAATTGTAACACTGTTTGCGCCCTCCACACTTAAGGCACTTTCCAAATTTTTGACAGCACCACCTTCATTTTTAACTTTTACGCGACAGACCATTTTTACACCTATACCGCCACCCACATGCTCACTCATTTCTATCTCGTTTCCGCTATAAACTATAGCAGCATTATCCCCTGGTCTCGACAAATTTAAATTGAAAGAAATAGCATTAGGTTTATTTGCTGTAATCCTGATTACTATGGCTTGATCCGGAGCGCTGGAAAAAACCTCTCTTGTAAAAGCCACATCCCCTATTTTGTATTTTGTAGTCGCTACGGCGTTATGTAGATTCAAATCTCTGTAATATTCTGTCACTTCGCCTTCCAAGGAATCAAAACGGATATTCAAATCCCCGAGGGTCTGATAGGTGCTTTCTACTGTTTTATTTCCCATCATTTTTTCTTGGGCTATTTTCTGCGCTTCTGCATATTTTCCATCAAAAAGCAGCTTTCTAACAACCGGAAGGGCTTCTTTTGCTTTTGGATTTACGAAATCAGCAGGTTTACCCGTCCAAACAGATTCCTCATTGAGCTGTAGCCTTTCAGTAAATACTCCTCCAAACACCATTGCCCCTAGCCTGCCGTTTCCTACAGGCAAAGCTTCATCCCACTCTTTAGCAGGTTCATTATACCATAATTTTAAAAGTTCCTTCTCCTGAGCATTAACATTGAAGATCATTGCCAAAAGAAATATTTGAGTAACGAACATTATTCTTCTCAGAAAAAAACTTAATTCTTTTATATGCATGTTAGATAATGAAAAGTTTAGAATATGTGACCGGTAAAAATATTATTACTATTTTAAGTATCCTACTTTTTTAAATATAATGTCATAGTTTTTTAGTTTTATGAAAGTATATTTAAGTTAGCGGTAAGAACTTATTTTTGGTTTTACGGCTGGGATTCTTCTATCAGTTTCTGTGTGAAATGGATGGTTACTTACTAAAATAAACGGTTATAGATCAGATAAATACTTTAATCAACACCCCTTAAAACAAAACACCATGGATGACTTTAAAATCTCAAAAATAAAAGAAGATGAGAGAGGTCTATTAATTGCTTTACTAAATGAAGCCAGTCTATCAGTGTCGGATCTGCCGGAAAAGCTGGAACATTTTTATTTTGCAAAAAAGGGGGAAAAGGTAATAGGATCGATCGGCCTTGAGGTTTATGGTACTTTGGGGTTTCTCAGGTCAATGGTGGTAACAAAAGGAATGCAAGGAGAGGGTATTGGGAAAGTTTTACTTGATCAATTAATCTCCAAAGCAGCAGCATCGGAGGTAGGGATAGACGAGATATACCTTATTACTGAGAATGCAGCGTCCTTTTTTAAATCAGCTGGCTTTGAAATCGTTAGCAGAGAAACGGTTCCTTCTATAATAAAGGATATTCCTCAGTTTAAAAGCATTTGCCCCACCTCCGCAGCTGTAATGAAACGAAAGGTAAAATAGAGGCGAAGTAGATTTTATGTAAAACTCAATTCTAAAAATTTTTGCAATTACTCGGGTATAAATACGAAATAACATATCGTCATTCCCCCAAAGGGATGCCTTCGGCGCGGAATTTACGGAG
>CAMPJM010000708.1 GCA_946886805.1 uncultured Flammeovirgaceae bacterium
CTTTTTGTAGTTACAGATTATTCAGGATTTGATCCTGAAATTAACACAGGAAGTACCATAGATGGAATCCAGACTTTTGGAATTGACAGGTTCACCTATCCATCGCCAAGAACAATCTTATTTGGTTTAAATGTAACATTCTAATAAAACACCGAAAATGAAAAAGATACTAATAAAAACCTGCTTATTATTACCCACTTTATTCTTTTGGAGCTGTACAGATTTAGAAGAAGAATTGTATGATGAAACGCTAACAGGATATCAGGCGGAAGTGATCAGTGGGGCTATAGCACCAGCTTATGGATATGTTTCCTGGACGTGGAGACACACCAATTATTATGGCCTACAACTTATCCCGTCGGATGAAGCAATTCTGCCATACAGAGGAGGAACAGATTGGTTTGATGGTGGTAAATTCCTTGCGGCACATGCCCACACCATTACCCCAAGCAATGATTTGGTAGCTAGTAGCTGGAATGAACTCACTATCAATATTTCAAGAACATTGGCAGCAATTGAGGTGTTGAGACCACTGGCGGAACAAGGGGATTCAGAAGCTGAAGGCGCTTTGTATGAAATGATAGCATTGAGGGCTTACCTGAACATGTTGATGTTGGATAGCTGGGGTATTGTGCTTAAAAAGGAATCATCTGATCAGCTTTCTGAAGTACTAAGAACCGAAGAGGCCATTGCGTATATCAAAAGCGAATTATTATCTGTAGTCGACGTTATAAATAAAGATAAAGGCCCGGGAAGGATGATCCAGGCAACTGTTTGGGGCCTATTAGCAAGGCTTCACCTGAATGCAGCGGTTTACAGGGACCCCTATGGCACCCCCGGTTTTACTACTGAAGATATGAACAAGGTGATTGAATACACAGATAATATCATCAACTCAGGAAAGTTTGCCTTATCTCCTGAGTATTTCGACCTTTTCAATGACGATAATAATAGTAACCTGGAGGTGATTTTTGCTTTGGACCAACGCGGTGTATTGGAAGAAGAGCATAGCCGATGGGCATATTGGTCTATTGCCGGATCTATGTTTGGCAGACCGGAATTTCCAAGTGCTGATGGTACAGACGGCCCCTCCATAACATCAGATTTTTATCAAACCTGGGTAGATGCCTATGGAGAGGTAGATCCTGCCGAAGCAGATGCGAGATTTTTTAAAGAAAATATAGTTATTCCGGAGGCTGTCTGGCAAGATTTTGAGGGACGCGAAAAGGTATTGGCTACTGAAACTGAAAATAGTTATTTCTGTGTAGCGCCTACTGCTTTTGAAATGAACAGGGGAATTATGAGAGGTGTACAATGGGGGCCTAGAAAGGATGAAACCGGCTCGTTCATTACTTGTGATGGAGGTGTGAGAATTTACCCCGTTCGCCAGATAAAAGGGAATGGACCAGATAGAGATGTTGCATACGTTGACCATACGGAAGAGGTTGATTTTACAAATGCCGGGTCTTTGCACAACACAGGATTTAGAGTTTCAAAGTACCAGTTCAGCCATACCTCTCCCAATGCCAATGGATTCAGTAGTGTCGATCTTGTATTGATGCGTTTGGCTGAAATTTACTTAATGCGAGCTGAGGCTAAATTAAGAAACGGGGATACCGGGAGCGCATTGGATGACGTTAACTTTGTTAGAGCCTCCAGAACTGCACGGCCCGATCAAACTCCTCCTGCTTTAACTTCTATAGACCTTGATATCATGTTCAGAGAGCGTGGTTTCGAGTTGTACTGGGAAGGCTTCAGAAGAGGCGATCAGATTCGCTTTGGTAAATATGAAGACACCTGGACTGCGAAGACCAATAGCGATGTTACTCAGAGACTGTTTCCAATTCCGCAAAGTGCAGTAGATGGAGCTTCAGGTATCGCTGGTTTCTTAGAACAGAATCGAGGATATTAATACAAGTGGGAAGTTTGAAGTCCGAAGATTGAAGTTGATACTAACCAGATGCTATCCCTTTTTTGGGATAGTATCTTTTTGATGAAGTGGAAAGATCGAAGTCTGAAGTAGGAAATCGGAAGTCTTAAATCCCCGCTTTGCTAAACCTCGCTTGCTATATAGATGATGATTCTGTGAGGTAGGAGGCCGGAAGCTTGAAGTGAGATTAATAAAACAGGAGGTTTGGTAAAGCTATCGGAAGCCTGAAGCCCGAAGTCACTCACCAGAAGCTATCCCTTTTTTTGGGAATAGTATCTTTGCTATAATGTGGAGAGTAGGAAGATGAAAAATTAGTAGGTAAAATGCAAAATGCAGTAGGCAAAAAACCACTACCAACCAGATGCTATCCCTTTTTTGGGATAGCATCTTTACGATATCATTACAAAAGACCCCTCGATAGCGGTCTGACGGTTCCGGAAAAAAGAATGTGGTCAAATTGAGAAACCTTGCAAATCAAGGTAAGCCAACCGTGACCGCTTTGCATGTAGTAAGTCTTAATTCAAGCAGACTTAAAACCCTGAAAGGGTGATATAATTATAGAATTCAGAATTAAATTTTTAATTAACCCCGAAGGGGTGACACAAGTTAGCCGAAGATCAAAAGAACAACCTCGACATCCATAAACCTCAATGATGAACAAAAATATACTCTGCTGGATCTTATTTCAGATTTTCGCTCCGGCCATCGCCCAGCAGCACACCTCCTCCTCTTCAATATTTGCGCACAATGATTATGTGCAAGCCATTCCATTCCACAATGCTTATCAACAACAGGTGGGCTATATTGAAGCAGACATTTTTCTGAAAAAGCAAAAATTATTTGTTGCACACACCTACCCTGAAATAAAGCAGGAAAATACGCTGGAGGAACTTTATTTAAAACCCCTGCAAAAGAAGATCCTAATGCATGACGGTTATGCTTATGCTGATACTTCAAAGCAACTGGTTTTGATGATAGATCTGAAAACCGAAGCAGACCCCACTTTACAACAACTTGTAAAAAAGCTCAGAAAATATCCGCAACTCACCAGCAGCCCTACCTTTAAAATTGCCATCAGCGGAAATATGCCTGCCCCTGCAGATTGGAAAAACT
>CAMPJM010000709.1 GCA_946886805.1 uncultured Flammeovirgaceae bacterium
ACCTAACCTCCACTTCTCCGCTGTTCAGATAGGCCAATGTTCGGAATCCATCCCATTTTACCTCATACAACCAGCCTTCTTCCTCTGTGGGTTCATCCACCAATGTAGCCAGCATTGGTTTCAATTCAGGAGGCATTTTCGTCTTCTTCTTTCCCTTAAGGTCCTTTAAAATTGTTTCCTTCTCCTTGAACAGAGCTGCTTTGTCGGATATAGTTGCCACTGTCTTTTTTTAGCTGTATGTGTGTTACCAAAACATATAACCAGAAATTGAGTAATGAGTTTTTCGATAGATCACTCCTCAGAGCCGATCGAAGTGGGTGCGACTAAAATTTCAGACAGACTTCCGAAGTTTTAAAGTCACAGAAGCTAACCATATATTCCCCCTTCATATAACCGCAGATGAAAATTCTAACAATGTCGAAGATCTCAACCATCCATTGAACTTTATACTTTGTCTTAAAACTTGAACTTTAAACCATGAACCTTGAACTTTAAACTTTGAACCATGAACTGTAAACTCTGACTAGTCTAGGTTAGGCATCTGTAAATTGTTTTCCTTAATTTTACATTTTTCGCTAAAGCCAACGAATGCCCTTTAATCCTTTTGATATCGATCTTCCCGTTAGAGACATTATTGCTGAAGTTCAACAGCATTTAAGTCAGGGAAATTCTCTAATTGTAAACGCGCCACCCGGTGCAGGTAAAAGTACGCTTTTGCCATTGGCAGTTTTAAAAGCACCCTGGCTTGAAGGAAAGAAAATTATCATGTTGGAACCGAGGAGGCTTGCCGCTAAAACCATTGCTGCCAGAATGGCCTCTTTGTTGGGAGAGAATATTGGAGAGACCGTTGGCTATAGAATCAGATTTGACAATAAAGTCTCTAATACTACCCGCATTGAGGTAGTAACAGAAGGAATTTTGACACGAATGATCCACAGTGACAACGCATTGGAAGGTGTGGGGCTTGTTATTTTTGATGAATTTCATGAACGAAGTATTCATGCTGATGTAGCAATGGCTTTATGCCGAGAATCACAACAAGTCTTAAGACCTGACCTGAGGATAATGGTGATGTCTGCGACGCTGGATATGCCGAAACTTACCGAACTTCTACAGGCTCCTGTTGCAGAAAGTATGGGGAAGCAATATCCGGTAGAAATCATCTACACCGGTGAGCTGGACGAAATGATGCTTCCGGAAATGGCTTCCAGAACAATCATAAAAGCTGTAAAAGAAAATGAAGGAGATGTACTCGTTTTTCTTCCTGGTCAGGGGGAAATCAAAAAATGTGAAGCAATTCTTCAAAAAGAACTGAGGGGTTATGCGATACATCCATTATACGGCCAATTGCCTCCTGGTAAACAATATGGTGCCATTATGCCCAATAGATCCGGTAAACGAAAAATAGTCTTGGCGACTTCGATTGCAGAAACCAGTCTTACCATAGAAGGTATAAAAATAGTAGTTGATTCGGGTTTTGGCCGTACCTCCAGGTTTGATCCAAAATCAGGATTATCCCGATTGGAAACCGTAAAAATTTCAAAAGACTCAGCAGATCAAAGAGCAGGGAGAGCGGGAAGATTGAGTGCCGGAGTTTGCTATAGGATGTGGTCTCCAGCCACTCAGGGAAGATTGGCCGACCATCGTACGCCCGAAATATTGGAAGCGGACCTTTCTTCATTGGTTTTAGATATGGCAGAATGGGGAATAGTCGACATCAGATCCCTCACCTGGCTCACTCCCCCACCACTAGGAGCTTTAGCACAAGCCACAGAAACACTGCAACAATTAAATGCGCTTGAAAATGGGCGCATCACCGAACATGGAAAAAAAATTCATGCCCTTCCCTGTCACCCACGGATTGCCCACATGCTGTTGATGGCACAGGATGAGGATATTCTAGGATTGGCTACCGATGTTGCAGCTTTATTGGAGGAACGTGATCCGCTCCCAAGGGAAGCAGGCATAGATATCAATTTAAGGATTGAAGCCCTAAGAAGGCACCGCAATGATTCCGGTCAGGGAAACAGGTTTAACAAAATTGAAAAAATTGCAGCCTCTTATAGAAATTTATTTAAGATAGCAATAGATAATGGTGCCGTTGACGATTATGAAACCGGAGTTTTATTGGCTCATGCTTTTCCCGAAAGAATAGCTTATGCAAGGCCCGGAAACAATGCGCAATTTCAAATGGCCAACGGTAAATATGCGACTGCAGGCCATAGGGATGAACTGGCCAATGAGCCATGGTTGGCCGTGGCACATGTAGATGCCAGAGATGGAATGGGAAAAATTTTCCTTGCCTCCCCCTTGAACCCCAAAGATCTGGCGCCGTTGGTAAAGGAACAGGAAATAATATCATGGGATACACGTAAAGGAGGTTTAATCGCCACAAAGGACCTTAGGATTGGTAGTATAGTATTGCAATCAAAACCGCTGCCATCTCCTGATCAAAGTCATCTCATAGAAGCCATCTCCAATGCCATTAAAAAAGAAGGGGAAGGATTGTTATCGTTTAATGAGGAGGTCGTTCAATGGCAATACCGTGTTTTGAGCCTCAGAAAATGGCGTCCGCAGGAAGGCTGGCCGGATGTGAGCACGCATACTTTGCTGATGACTAATAAGGAGTGGTTAGCGCCTTATTTAAAGGAGATTAAAAAACCTGAGGACTTAAAAAAGCTTGATTTAAAGACAATCCTTAACAGTCATTTAGATTGGGAGAAGCAAACGGCGTTAAATAAGCTTGCTCCTGTAAAGATAAAAGTACCTAGTGGTTCTGAGATTGCTCTCGAATATAGAAAAGAGGGTGCCATTCCTGTCTTAGCGGTTCGTTTGCAGGAAGTTTTTGGTCTTGCAGACACGCCGTTCATTAATGAAGGGAAGACACCTGTGCTCCTTCATCTGCTTTCTCCAGGATTTAAACCCGTTCAGGTCACCGAAGATTTGAGAAGCTTTTGGAACAATACTTATTTTGAGGTGAAGAAAGAACTTAAAAGGCGGTATCCCAAACATGCCTGGCCAGATGATCCCTGGACTGC
>CAMPJM010000710.1 GCA_946886805.1 uncultured Flammeovirgaceae bacterium
GCTTTTGTAACCTGGAAATTCCACTTCGTTACGGCCATAGAAACACCCACTACGTCTGTTTCCTGAAAAGCATCTGTTCCTAATAACGGAGATGCAACTTGTCCTGTAACACATACCAAAGGGGTACTATCAATTTGAGCATCAGCCAAACCGGTAATAAGATTAGTAGCTCCAGGCCCGGAAGTAGCCATACAGATCCCTACTTTTCCATTGACCCTCGCATATCCCTGGGCTGCATGTATCGCTCCCTGTTCGTGCCGGGTCAATACATGGTTTACCTTATCCTGATAGTGATACAATGCATCATAAACAGGCATAATAGCACCACCCGGATATCCAAATATAGTATCTACTCCTTCAGCTAAAAAAGACAGTATAATTGCTTCTGCGCCGCTTACTACTACCTTTTTTTCTGATTTCTTTACTGCTGAAGCTTTCAAAGTTGTTTCTGTTTCCATAATTATAGGTCGGTTACGCACCCTGTAGATGCTGATGAAACCATTTTTGCATATTTATAGAGGACGCCTTTGTTCACTTTAAGACCAGGTTGGATCCATTTTCTCCTTCTCTCGTCTAGAACGTCTTCTGAAACTTTTAAATCTATGCGATTTTCTACCGCGTTTATTTCTATGATATCCCCATCTTCCACCAAACCTATTAGGCCTCCTTCATGGGCCTCGGGGGTGATATGACCTACCACAAATCCGTGGGTTCCACCACTAAAGCGGCCATCAGTAATCAGGGCAATACTTTTTCCCAAACCTGCACCTATAAGGGCAGACGTTGGTTTTAACATTTCGGGCATTCCGGGGGCACCTTTAGGACCCACATTTTTTATCACTACCACATCGCCTGCTTTGATCCGGGCAGAATTGATCCCTTCAATAAGCTCATACTCTCCATCAAATACCCTTGCGGTACCGGTAAACTTCTCTCCTTCTTTTCCACTTATTTTCGCTACACTGCCTTCTAAAGCAAGGTTGCCATAGAGAATTTGCAAGTGTCCCGTTTTTTTGATAGGGTTTTCAAGAGGATACACAATTTTCTGTGTTTCGAAATCCAAATCTGGCACACTTTCCAGGTTTTCTGCTAATGTTTTTCCTGTTACAGTCAAACAGTCACCGTGAAGCAGGTCGTTTTTCAAAAGGTACTTCATGACAGCAGGAACGCCTCCATGATGATGCAAATCCTGCATAAGGTACTTTCCACTAGGCTTAAAGTCGGTCAAAACGGGAATGCGGTCACTGATAATTTGAAAATCGTCAATACTAAGCGGTACATCTACACTTTTAGCCATCGCTATCAGGTGTAGCACGGCATTAGTAGAACCCCCAAGTGCCATTATTATGGTGATGGCATTTTCAAAAGCCTTCCGTGTCATGATGTCGAGAGGCTTTATGTCTTTTTCCAAAAGCAACTTGATAGCTTTTCCTGCATCTGCACATTCTCTGAGCTTTTCTTCACTCAAAGCAGGGTTGCTTGATGAATAAGGAAGGCTCATGCCAAGTGCTTCGATAGCGCTTGCCATTGTATTAGCAGTATACATACCGCCGCAAGCACCCGCTCCAGGACAAGCATGTTTTACTATTTGTTTAAAATCTTCGGGGGTTATATTCCCTGCTATTTTGTGTCCCAACGCTTCAAACGCTGATACGATATTAAGGTCCTCTCCTTTATAGTGTCCTGGAGCAATAGTACCACCATAGACCATTATTGCGGGTCGGTTCAGCCGCCCCATGGCAATAAGAGATCCTGGCATGTTTTTGTCACACCCAGGTAGGGCAATAAGTCCATCGTAATACTGAGCCCCGCACACTGTTTCTATTGAATCGGCGATAACATCACGGCTTACCAAAGAGTAACGCATACCCTCTGTTCCATTACTCATCCCATCGCTCACCCCAATTGTATTGAAAATGAGTCCTACTAAATTTTGTTCCCACACTCCTTTTTTCACTTGCACAGCCAAGTCGTTCAGGTGCATGTTACATGTATTACCATCGTAGCCCATGCTAACAATACCTACCTGCGCTTTTTGAAGGTCTTCATCAGTAAGCCCTATTCCATAAAACATGGCTTGTGCTGCAGGTTGCGTAGGATCCTGAGTTATGGTTTTACTATACTTATTTAAATTCTCATTCATTTTTTATACAATAGTCAATCCTTGAAATTCATTAAATCTTACTTTTTGCCTATAGGCCATATTCAAATTATAGCCCATAGATCCTTCCCACTTTCCTTTTAGATCCTTACCATTAATGGATTTGATTCCTGCAACTTCCACAGCAGTACCAGTAAAAAAAGCACTGTCGGCCTCCTCTAAAACCTCGGGCTTAAACAAGGTTTCCTTTATTTTGTAGCCAAGCTCTTTGGCTAATGAAATAATTGTAGACCTGGTGATCCCTGGTAAAATATGTCCGAGGGGAGGCGTATATAGAACACCCTTCTTCTCATAAAAGAAGTTTGCTCCTGGAGCCTGCGCCACATTTCCGTTCATGTCTAACAGCAATGCTTCATCAAAACCTTTGCTCTTCGCTTCTTTAGAAGCTAAAATAGAATTAATGTATTGTCCCACAGCTTTGGCTTCAATAGGGCATGATTTAGGATTTGGTTTTTCATAGGAGGAGATCATCACCTTTAACAGTTCATCTCCCAAATATCTTTCCCACTTCCAGGCAGCCATAAACACGTGCGTTTCTTCAGCTGGAAGCAAACGCATATTTGGCCCTGAATAAGCAAGCGGTCTAATATAGGCGTCTTTTAAATCATTCTGTACAATTAGCTGATAGGCAATGGCGGTTAATTCTTCAGCGGTATAATTTACTTTCATAAATAGTTTTGCCGACGAATTAATAAACCTTTCAAAATGCTCCTTTGCTTTAAAAATATTCCCTCCGGTTTCTGCATGATAAGCCCTTAAACCCTCGAAAACACCGCATCCATAATGCAGTGTTTGGGCATAAAGATCTGTCTTCGCTTCTGAGGCCAATAGAAACTTACCATCCAAAAAAACAGTTGTTTTATTATTATAATACAT
>CAMPJM010000711.1 GCA_946886805.1 uncultured Flammeovirgaceae bacterium
TTATGCGCAATTGGAAAGCGCTCCAGTGGAAATGAGGAATGAAGCTATTGCTGCGCTTAGTACTTGGGCAAAACCATCAGTATTAGACAGGGTAGATGGCCGATACAGAGGAGTAATAGAAAGAGACCCTACAGAAGTGCGGCTTAGAGCCGCCGACCCGCTTGCGCAACTAACATCGCATAAAGATCCGTTGATAAGGGTGCAAGCAGTAAGAGCCATAGGAAAGCTGGGCATCGATAACTTAAACACACAACTTCTTACACTTTTAAAGACTGATAAAGAGGCGAATGTTAGAGTGGAAGCATTGCAGGCTTTGGCTAACGTAGAGAATGCCCCGATGGATAAGGCCATAGAACAAGCGCTTTCTGATAATGAAAAAGCGGTTAGAATTGCAGGTCTGGATTTGCTTAATGAAACGGATATTTCGAAAACACTTAAGTTGAATTTGTTATCAGAGGTTATCGATAAAAGAACGACGGAGGAGAAGCAGGCAGCGCTTGTTAGCCTTAGTTCGTTACCGGCAGAAGATACAAAAGAAATTTTAACGAACTTACTGTCGCGGATGGAACAAGGAAACCTTCCTCCTGAAATCCACCTGGAATTAGCTGAAACTATCGAAAACAGCAATTTGCCGGAGTTGACTTCTCGTTATGAGGAAATAAGTTCTATGAACTCAACAGACTCAACGCTCACAGCTTTTCAAGGAAGCTTGTACGGTGGTGATGCCAAAATCGGAAGAAGGATTTTTTTCCAACATCAGTCTGCACAGTGTATGAGATGCCATTCTTATGATGATTTTGGCGGTAATGCTGGCCCTCGTTTGAATGGGGTTGCTGGACGCTTAAGCAGACAGCAGCTCCTGGAAGCACTCATAAATCCCGGTAAAAAACTTGCTTTGGGTTACGGAACCGTTTCTGTTGAGCTCGAAAACGGCGAGAAAATTAATGGGGTACTTTTTGGGGAAAACGATATTAGCCTTACCATCAGAAGCGGAAACAAACAAGATACGGTCATCCGCAAAAATGACATTGTAGATCGGGTAGACGGGGCATCCAGTATGCCTGACATGAGGCACCTTCTTACAAAAAGGGAAATTCGTGATCTCGTAAGCTTTTTGGCAACGCAAAAAAAGGATGAAATGGAATGAAAATATTATAAGCAGGAATTGCCTGGAAAAACTTTGTGTTCGTATTAATATTATAGGTAATTACGTACATAAACTTTAAATATATGTTAACCACAACCATTTCTGATTTCAGAAAAGACGTAAAAAAATATTTGAATAAAGTGACTCAAGATTTTGAGACTCTCATTATCAATAGGGGGAAAGGTAGTGGAATAGTAATTATGTCATTGGATGAATATAATTCTCTTTGCACCACACAACATGAATTATCCTCTAGGAAAAATGAACGAAGATTAGATTCTGCGATAGACAAGCTTCAAAAAGGATCTTCCCATCAAAAAGATTTAATTGAAGAATGAAGTATATTTTTGTACATGATTGTTGGGAAGATTATATGTACTGACAGAAAATATTAACCAGGAAAGGAAACAATGAACTTGTTATAAAAACTAATTCAATATTGTATACGAGAGAGCAGGCTTCCCAAATAAGGCAGGAATTTTGGACCACCTTTGGCAGGTACATTAGCCTGCATCTTTCTGCAGATGGATCAAAGGCAAACTGGATAAATTACAATACCAGCTTTAAGCATATTAATTTCAGAATGAAGGCCGAAAAGAAAAACGCCTGGATTGGTATTGAATTAACGCAGCCTGATATAGAAATTCAGGAGTTGTTTTATGAGCAATTTTTGCAGGTAAAAACCTATCTGCACAGCATCCTTGACGAAGAGTGGGAATGGAATTTACATACCCGGGATGAGAATGACAAAATTATCAGTACTATCGGAAAAGGCTTGTCGAATGTTAACGTCTTTAACAAGGACAATTGGCCTGCGCTTATTTCATTTCTAAAACCAAGAATAATAGCCCTGGATGAATTTTGGGTAGATGCCCGGTACAGTTTTGAAGCTTTACGTTAAAATTAAGTGTTTGTATTATCTTATCGCCCTTAAAAAAATCTTATGAAAAATGCTCCTTTTTCGCTCATAGCTGTTTTTAATGATACCACCTTAGGTTTTAAAGGTAATACTTCCACCGTTGTATTACTGGAGAACTCAATTTCGGATAAGGAAATGCAGCATTATGCTGCTGAATTTAATCAACCCGCTACCACTTATTTATGGAAAGGGAATAAAGACAATCAGTATCATGTCCGCTGGTTTGCTCCAGATGCTGAAATTGGCTTATGTGGACATGGCTCATTAGCCGCAATTGCTTACCTAACCAACAAATTCGACGCGAATGCATCTGTAGAATTATTGTATCGGGATGGTGCGATATCAGGCAGCAGAGTTGACGATAAATTGTGCATGCTCAGCTTAAGGGCAATTCCTGTTTTATCGGAAGAAACACCCACAGAACTTTTGCAACAGGCTTTGGGAATACCGGTGTGGGGGCAATTCAAAACAGGGAATAAAGACATTATTCTTACGAGAGAGGAAAAAGATGTTCAAAATATGAAACCCGATTTTTCCCTACTTCGCAAATTAGAAAGCTTTGGCTATGCCGTTACCGCGCCTGGTGATCAGGTTGATTTTGTGTCCAGGACTTTCGTACCCCACGTCAAACAGCTGGAAGATCCCGCCACAGGCTCGTCTCATGCGGCGCTGGTGCCGTTCTGGTCAAGAAAATTGAACAAAAACACTCTGGTAGCACATCAACTGAGTAATCGTGGAGGGAAATTTATTTGTGAAATTAGTGCCGATACTGTCTCCCTTCATGGTGGGTTTGAAGTAATTGCGGGAGGAAACTTATTCATATAGACCCTCATGATTTAGAAAATTTCATGGCTTAGAGAAAGGCGGTTGGTTGGAAGACATCACTTGCTAAATCAAGCTTTTGTAAAAGATAATAGCTTAACTGTTGCTAAATATCTTGATAGCGTAAGCAAAGGCCTTACTGTATCTT
>CAMPJM010000712.1 GCA_946886805.1 uncultured Flammeovirgaceae bacterium
ACTTTGCGAATATTAATTACTGCTCTTTGCCACTCAATCTTTCTTTGTTCAGCAGGAACCATTCTTGCCTTGCCTACGGCGGAATACATAGGTCCTGCCAAAAATTTGGTCCCCCAAATATTGCATAGAGCGAAGCAATCCCTGATATACTGAAAGCAATTTTCGTGGACAGCCTCATCATCATTTGTAAGATCGCGTGTGGGACCAAAAGCACCACAAACTACCGCCTCCAATCTGTGATGCTCTAAGGCTTCTTTTACCTTTTTACCATCGATGAGCGCAGGATCTTCTACGGGAATTTCCACTACGTCATATCCCATTTCTTTTATTTTAGGAAATAAGGAAACAGATTCCGTTGTAAAAGGGGAAGTCCAAAGCCAGGTACTGACTCCGTATTTAATTTTTAAACTCATAATAAAGAATTTGATTATGCTACAACAGCAGCCTTTTCAGGCTCGGGATCCTTTTCATCCAAAACGACCACTTTGTAACCACCTTTTGATTTAAAATAGAACATTAGCAGGATAAAGCCTACAAGCATAATGACTGGAAAAATAGCAACTGTTTGAAGTGCTTCCTTTTTGGCAGTTTCCTGAATTCGCTGCATGATATTTTGTTCTTCTACGTCGGCTTCAGCGATTTTGGCTGTGTTTAAAGCCTGATAATCTCCGAAAATACTGCTTTTTTCTTCTGTCGCATAGGTGCTATGGAGACTAGTATTATTAGCCGAATCATAGGCAGAAAGGTTCTTATCAATGGTTTGATCCTGGGCAAAGCCCAAAATCACAGCACCTATTACACCGGCAGCGATCATTCCTACGCCCCCGGTAATATTGAGGGTTAAAGCCCCGCCTTTAGGAAATCGTTCTGCAACTACTCCCAGAATTGTAGGCCAAAAGAAGGTTTTACCAAGTGCAAAAACTGTTGCTGCCACCAAAACCATAATTCCGCTGGACACAGACAAAAGCAACAGTCCCAGACAGGCAACCACCGAGCAAACTGACAATAAACCAAGAGGTGAAATCCTATGAATGATAGAACCAGCAAAGAGCCGAAGTACAGCCATAATAGCAGAAGTATAAACCAATATCCAACCAGCCTGTATCCCAATATTGCGCATCTCGGGAGCCATAAGGTCAGTAATCCAACTGTCCGTACCAAGTTCGGTAACGGCAAGTGGGATCATAAGCAGCAACAGGATGATAAAAATCGGCTGTCCAAAACTGCGAACAAAAAAACCAAAGATCGCTACCACTCCCAAGGTTATAAGCACATTCATGGTGGTAGACCAACCAAAAATAGAACCTATTTGGAAAACAATAAGCGCAGACACAATTAATGCGCCGCCTACTCCTACCTGTTTCAGCATTTCCAGATAAGAAACACCTGCTTTTACCCTTTCGTTTAATGGGAAGCGACGTGTAAACATCATGATGCCATACATAATGGTAGGCAAAAGAATGAGCACCATCTTTAGTTTCCAGCTTGTTTCAGCACCTAACATCAAGGCCATAATACCTCCAAGCACCAATCCGCCCGGCCAGCCGGCATGCAGCATGTTCAGCCATTTAGACTTTTCACGGGGGAACATGGTGGCTACTACAGGATTTACCACGGCTTCCACGGTACCATTGCCCAAAGCCATGATAAATGTAGCTATGTACAGCGACCAATATCCTGTGGCAAAAACAGTGAGTACTGCAGATAATATATGACAGAAAAAAGCAAAATACATGGAATTCTTATAGCCGACTTTGTCAATAATAAGGCTGAAAAGCACAATACTGATAGCAAATGGCCAGAGACCGACTCCTGCAATCTCACCGATTTGGGTATTGGTCAGATTAAACTCCTCTCCCCATTGTGGAAGAGTCAATGCCCTCAGGATAAACCCGAAAGAGGTCGTTACCAGGGCTACAAAACATGCCCAGAATAATTTTTTATCTGGTGCTTCAGGTGCATTAGCAATATTTTCTGCCATAATTTTATTGAGAATTGGTTATTTTTATTTCTATTGGATTAAAAATCCTAATTTTTATTTCATTGAAATTGGACCCTTACTTTTCACCACCTTCATATTGCCTTTCATTATCTGCCAATGTCCCGGAAATGTACAGATATAAGGATAGTCTCCCGGCTCTGTTGGTGCTGTAAAGGTTAGCTTCACAGTTCCTTCCGGATTAACAAGCGGTGTAAAAAACAATACCTCTGCCATATCTGGTATATAATTCTTTTCAGCACCTTTTGGATCTGCGGCTAATTTATCCGCCGCTCTACCTACTTTTTCCATGGCGCCCTTTGCGGTAATGACCAAATTATGCTGCATAAAGTCCGGATTTTCAAAAACTATCTCAACAGGCTTTCCTGCTTCCACTTCAAATTCTGTAATATCATACTTCATCTCATTTTTGATGGTCTTGATATTTATTACTATTGCTTTGATATCAGACTCGCCCTCTGTACTATTATCTTCAACCGACTCAGTTAGATAATTTTTTACAAATACTTCCCCAATTGAGGCATCGCTAAAAATATTTTTAGCCTTAAAGCCGAAGTCTTCTTCCACTTCATATTTCCAAACACCGGCAAGATCTTTTTTACTGTCCCCTACTTTTACAAACAATTGTTCCGGCTGACCATACAATCCTCCTCCGGAACCATTATCCTCCACACGAACAGCTATAGAATTCTGTCCGGGTTTAAGCGTTCCCCCTGGTATTTCATAAACTCTTGCTTTATCATAACTTTGCTCCATGCCTCCGACTTTAATACCATTGATATAAACCACATCTGAATCATCTATTGGTCCTAATGAAACAGAAGCTTTTTTGTTGACGGAGTTTGCTGCCACTTCAAAGTTGTTTCTAAACCATACTATCCCATCCATTTCCAATCCTGCCTTTTCAAAATACTGAGGCAACTTCATTTCTTTCCAATTGGAAATATCCAACGTTGCGCTCTCTCTTTGTGACACTACTTTCGGATCCAGGTTAAAATCAGGATTTTCATCCATAAAGGCGGTTATAAAACC
>CAMPJM010000713.1 GCA_946886805.1 uncultured Flammeovirgaceae bacterium
ATTAAATCCACCCATTCTGTATACATTTTTCCTGAGGGGTGAAGGCCATCGCTGGCCAAAAGAGAAGGCTCATTTTTTGCTTTTAGCGAAATAGGAGTGATGTCGAAATAAGCAACGCCCATGTTTTCGGTAATCTCTTTGCTAATTGCATTAAATTCCTGTAGCTCCAGCGAAATTCTTTCAGTATCGCTGTTTGCAGCAAAAGGAGTAACACTATAGTCAGGAATGGACAACACAAAGACCTTATCCTTATTTCCCCCGGCTAATCCGATTGCAATTTCTAAAAGAGATTTGAATTCTGCGGCATATTGTGAAATGTCTTTCCTTTGGTACTGATTATTTACCCCGATTAATAAAGAGACCATGTCAAAGGAATTTTCAAATGCTCTATTTTCAATGGCAGTATGAAGATTTCCTGTAGTCCATCCTGTTCGGGCAATAATTTCTATAGAATCTACTACAATCCCATTTTGCTTTAAGCGATAACTTAGTTGATTAGGCCACCGCTCTTCAACTTTTACACCTTCACCGATCGTGTACGAATCTCCAAGTGCGAGGTAGCTAAAGCGCACAGTATCCTCAGAAACAGGATCTTCATTTTCTTCACGAATTACACCTTCTTCCGGATCCAAAATATTGATCGGCTCTTTCGCCTTGACAGGATCTTGATAATCATCATCTTGTGAACAGCCCATCATAAAAAATATATTATTGTAGTGAAGAATAATTTCATCAGTTATAAATTAATAGCAAAATCAGAACCATATCATATTGAATATTTTAGGTTCTAACACTCACTTTCTTTTATAAATGTATATACGAAGAAATTTGGTTTTAAAATATGTTTTGATTCCGCTTTGTAGATTTCGATTTCTTTTCTGTTTTTAATTATCTTTAAGACAAATTGACTAAGACCAGGAACGCCAACCCAGTGAAGGATTTTTAAGGCAAAAATTTAAATAAATTTCATATATGAATCGAAGAAAATTCGTAGCAACAACAGGAATACTGGGAGTGGCTGCGTTGTTGCCGTTATCAAGTTACCCGATGTTCGGGAAAGCTAAATTTAAGATGGGTTTGCAACTCTATACCGTCAATGACGACATGAATAAAGATGTCATCGGTACATTAAACGCCGCAAAGGCTATGGGCTATGAAGACTTTGAAACTTTTGGCTTTGATGGTGAAAAAGGAACTTTTTATGGATATAAATCCTCTGAATTTAAGAAAATGCTCGAAGACCTGAAAATAACAGCTTCCAGTGGTCATTACGGGTTTGCTTCATATCTCGACAAATCTGATGATGAGTTAAAGCGATTTGTAGACCAGTGTATAGAAGGGGCTCGAGCTTTGGAAATGAAATACATCACATGGCCATGGTTAGCCCCGGAACAACGGACGATGGATAATTACAAATTGATGGCAGAAAAACTGAATGTGATTGGTGAGCAAGTAACTGCCGCAAATCTTGGGTTTGCCTATCACAATCATGGCTTTGAGTTCGAAGATCACAATGGTGTAAATGGCTTTGATATTATATTAAATGAAACGGATGCCTCACTGGTTAAACTTCAGATGGACATGTATTGGGTAATCCGGTCTTCTAAGCTTTCCCCAAAAGAATTGGTGAAAGATCAACCGGGACGTTATGTCATGTGGCATATCAAGGACATGGACAAGGTTACCAAAGATTATACAGAATTAGGAAATGGCTCTATTAACTATGCCGAAGTACTTCCGGACCCAGATCAATCAGGGCTCGAGTTCTATTATTTAGAGCAGGGAGGTAATTATGCCCACAGCCCTATGAAAAGCGTGGCTGATAGTGCTGATTATTTTAAAAAACACCTAAAATTATATCTGTAAAAGATTAATAAGGAGGGTTTGTTAGAATTTAAAAATTTGTAACTACTCAGGTAGTGGAAACCGTCATTCCTGGCGAATCCCGAAAGCTTTTGGGATTAGATCAGCGCCAAAGGCATCCCTCCAGGGGAATCCCGTCTACCGAAATGCTGGAATAATTTAGCGATTCCGAATTCATAGCAGGGGATTCCGGATATTTACTCCGTGAAAAACTCCTTAAATTCCGGAATGACGATATTTTATTTCGTTATTGTACCTGAGTAGTTACAGTAACTAAAATAACACCACGTACTCCAGGTCTCCACAGAGTACCGAAAGAATTGAAGATATGCTTGAAAGATGTACAGCCAATCAGTTTAAAGAAATTTACGAGATTATAAATGATGCAGCCACCGCATACAAAGGAATAATTCCTGCCGATCGTTGGCAGGAACCCTACATGCCTGAGCAGGAGCTAAAAGCGCAGATTAGTGAGGGCGTAGAGTTTTGGTGTTACAATGATACCGGAGTAATTGCGGGCGTGATGGGAATCCAGGAAAGGGGAGATGTAACCTTAATTCGCCATGCTTATGTCCGGACAACGCAGAGAAACAAGGGGATCGGCGGAAAACTTCTCGCACATTTGAAGGAATTGACAGACAAGCCGATATTGATAGGTACCTGGGCTGATGCAGATTGGGCAATAGGTTTTTATCAAAAGCATGGCTTTCGCTTATTGCCACAGGAGGAAAAGAATAAATTACTGGTAAAATACTGGACTGTACCTCAACGTCAGGTTGAAACGTCCATTGTATTGGCGAGTTCCGATTGGGAGGGCTAGGATTAGCGATTTCTTCTCATGACAATTTACGGACGGGTCAAGAGTGTATTGCAAAGGAAATAAGAAGGACGTCCCTTCACTTAAAATTGAATTTTGAAGATACAAATGGGTCTCCGGGCTCTAATACCCCCGTCCGACCGCTGTACTATCAAAGAAGAGGTAAATTTTGACTATTCTGGCACTCTCAGAAATGAGCGGTCGGACGGATGGGTAGTGTCAATTAAACCGCAAGCCTTGCCATAAGGCGATCAGCTTACTTTATGAAATCATTCTACATTATTACAGTTCTACTGTGGCTTAAATAACTGAAAAACAACCCATAACACACGTTCCCGGACCTGTTCT
>CAMPJM010000714.1 GCA_946886805.1 uncultured Flammeovirgaceae bacterium
GACAATAAAAAATGCTATTTTTAAATCCTAATAATTAACTCTCGGATTTAAGGCTTAAACTTAGACTAAACTAATAAATAGAAGCATGTTCCCCGTACGGGATCTCTTTATTTTACCTGTGGTTTAGGATAACTTTTTTCAATAAAAAATATTTTGATGTTTACTGCCAAATTTTCCACTTGATCCTTTTTTCGCTAATCTTAACTCGCAATATTTCTTCCAGGCAAAATCAGATTTCCTGTAGGTACTCCCTAATTCCTCACTTCTGAATAATATTATAAAATATTCTTTCAATTGAGCATGCACTTTTTGATTTTCAACTGTACTATAGATAGAAGCATAAAAGTCAATGAATAACAGCAAGGAAATTAGGGCATTATTTACCCGGTACGTTAGGAATGAAGTCACCCCGGAAGAACTGGATCAGGTTAATAATTACTTGAAAACAAAAGAGGGGGAAGCTTGTATGGAGGAAGTAATGGGGGAAATCGCCGATAAAGAATTCTATCATGGAGATAAGGTAGATCCAGCCATTTCTAAAGAAATTTATGGGAAACTACAGGCTAGCATATCTTCTTTAGACAAATCTAAGCCGGTAAAATCGGGCAGGGTATTCTATTTAAATCAAATGATAAAAGTAGCTGCCGTTTTTATAGGTCTTTTAGTTTTGTCAGCAATATGCTACACAATATACAACGATTATCAAAAAATAGTCTACACGACAGCTTCAGGTCAAAAGGAAAAGATAGTGTTGCCGGATCTTTCTACTGTCACTTTGAATGGAAACTCCTCTATTTCTTATTATAAAGGCTGGAACAATGCCGAAAAGAGAGAAGTTTATTTAAGTGGCGAAGCTTTCTTTGATGTGGAAAAAAATGAAGCAAAGCCTTTTGTAGTACACACTTCGACATTGAAGATCAAGGTTTTAGGCACATCTTTCAATGTGAAATCGTATAAAGAAGATGAACTTGTTGAAACTACTCTGGTAGAGGGAAAAGTCGCCATAGAAAATGCTATGAACAGCGACCCGGTGGCAAAGGACGTAGTTCTTAGCCCAAACCAAAAAGCAACATTTTCTAAAATTTCCGAGGAAATAATCTTAACAGAGGTGGAAGCAGAAACCGATACTTCCTGGAAGAAGGGGATATTGATCTTTGAGGACGAACCGTTCGGGGAAATAGTCAAAGATCTTGAAAGATGGTATGGGGTAAAAATTATTTTAAGTGAGGAAATTTCAAAAGAATGTCGATTTAGAGTAAAAATTGAAGAAGAATCTATAAAAGAAGTTCTTGATCTCTTTAAATCTACTACCGATCTCACCTATACAATAGATGGGAATAAAATCACCTTAAGAGGAACCTTATGCAACAAAACAAACTAAAACATCCGCCTATGCCAAAATAAAGAAAATAAAAAAGATCCGGGGAGTAAAGAAACACCACCGGATCAGATCAACGATCGAATGCCAATATCTCGCCAAAGATTTACAAAGGCATTCTGTGCTTAATAAAAATTAAATTTTATCAAACATATTCAAAGGTATGAAAAAAAAAATATACTACAATTTTATGCTGGTGCTTATCTTATTTTCGATAAATCTAATGCCCCTGCAGGCAAATGATACTTCCCAAAACCTGAAAGTATCTTTGCAAATGAACGGTGTTACCCTAGGTGAGGTTTTTACTGAACTGGAGAAACAAACCCATTTTTCTTTTTTTTACAGTAGTGAGCAAATCGATACCGGGAAAAAAATTAATGTAAAACTTCAGGAGGGAACCTTGGAAGAAGCCCTGAATATTTTATTTAATGAGACTGATATCGCTTATCAAATCACGGGTAACCAGATTTTGTTGAAGAAGAAAGCTCCTCCCAAAATTATTCAAAATAAGAATAATGAAGCAAAACGAAAAGACGTAAGTAAACGAACGATCCCAGCTCTTATTTCCAACAGGCAACAAACGATTGCGGCTACTGTGGAGGGAAAGATCACAGATGAGAATGGAGATCCGCTTCCTGGCGCCACCGTAATGGAGAAAGGTACTACTAATGGCACTATCACTGATATTAACGGTGCGTACACATTAAATGCCTCTTCCCCGGATGCTATTTTGGTCATTTCGTTCGTAGGCTATTTAACAGAGGAAGTGCCTGTCAATGGCAGGTCTACAGTGGATATGTCACTATTGCCAGATATTAAATCGCTTAATGAAGTAGTAGTAATTGGCTATGGAACCCAAAAGAAAAGTGATTTAACAGGTGCTGTTTCTCAGGTTAGCTCAGAACAATTAAATGCATTCCCTGTAGTTTCCGTAGACCAGGCACTCAAAGGGAGGTCTGCCGGCGTAATGGTTTCGCAAAATTCAGGAAGGCCAGGGGCAAGGGTTCAAATCCAGATCAGGGGAGGGAATTCTATGATCGGGGATAACTCGCCTCTTTTTGTATTGGATGGCTTTCCCTTGACAGGAGGCATTGATTTCCTGAATCCTGCGGATATTGAATCTATCGACATTCTCAAAGATGCTTCCGCTACTGCAATCTATGGTGCCAGGGGTGCAAACGGGGTGGTCATTATCACTTCTAAAAGAGGGAAAGCAGGGCAGGAAAGCAGAATCGAGATTAATAGCCATTATGGAATTCAGGAGGAGATAGGCAGGGAAGAAGTCCTAAATGCCAGAGAGTATGCTATTGTGGTAAACGAGTGGCTAAAGAACAGCGGACAGGATCCTTTTTTTAACCTGGATGAAGTGCAAAACCCGGGTACAGACTGGCAGGATGCTGTTTTTAGAAGTGCTCCCCTGCAAAACCATACACTTTCTTTTTCCGGTAGTTCCGAGAAAACCCGCTATTCGCTTTCTGGAAACTATTACGATCAGGAAGGCATAATTGTAAATTCAGGCGCAAAAAGAGGTTCTTTCCGTCTCAACCTGGATCATGAGATGAACGATTGGTTTAAGATGGGAGTAAACATAAATTTGTCCCGAAGGGAAAGACGTAGTGTGCCAGTGGATAATGGAAACTATGGCAATAC
>CAMPJM010000715.1 GCA_946886805.1 uncultured Flammeovirgaceae bacterium
ATATATAATTCAAAAGTGTCTTTAACGAAAAAATGCTGACCCGGCCTTTAGCCGAAATCAGCATCTTTTAAACTTCCCCTGAGGCTAACCGATTACGTTCATTGACCTATCGGTTCAGCGGTTCTTCACCGATATCATCGTTAATTACTTTTTAATTTACTTTTTAAGGTCTTAAAATCTGCCTCCTTTTCCGGATCAAAATCTTTGCTGTCCATGTATGATATCAGGCTATGCAACAGCTGACGAGCGACAGGTCTGTTCTGAAGATCAGTTTGAAGGTCAATTGAAGAGAAAACCAACTTACCTTTCCCTACTTTAGCTTCGAAAAGATTGGTTAAATGGTGGTTTGTTACAAAATTATCTATCACCCTCACGATCGGCTTTACTTCAAGTGAATCTACAATCAATGACTTAGAGTTTATACAAAGATCCCACCACTGCCATTCCGTATGGGAATTGGTTGGGAACTGTTGTAAAGCGGGATGTGCCGGATCACACAGAACCCCCATGGTTCCAGGCTGGTTGGGAAAATGAACCGGACTCCAGAAAACAGGAACAAAGCGGCCGGCTATTCCCGTAAGCGATTCCGGGGCAGGGTTTAGCAATACGTTCTTTCCTTCGTTTAAAGCGCGTTCAGCTACCTCAAAACTTTCGGTTATCACTATGTTTTCACTTTTCGTATTTACTTTTTCCGGATATATCCAAACCGGCCAGCTGTTTTTGTAGGACGTCCCGGGAATGGATAAAGAAACGGTTAGTCTCTTAGCTGTATCAGTTTCAACAGGAAATTGGATCTTACCCAAAGATTTATTATTACCAATCTCCAGGTTCAACCCTTCAAATTCTCCACCAGCCAATTCATGGCCTTTTTCATCCTTAATTTGCCATGCTACACTCACTCCATTTTTGACCTCAAAATAATTGGCTACTTCAGCGGTAGCATCGAACGTTTCACCACTGGTGTATACAGCCTTTTCAAATTGAAGAAGCGGTACTATTTCACCATTGAATTCCCTAAACTCTTCCGGTGAAATTATCCCCTTGGATTCCCAAAAGGCATTAAGCAAGCCCACCAGCGCAGTGCCCTGACCCGGAAAATCCTGCAACTGCAGTAATTGAAACCCATCAAAACCCGGTGTCTTCAGCGCACGCTCAATTTCTTCCTTATACAGCATGGCAGCTAATTTTCCAGATGCCTGTGTAAATTCATCGGCAAGATCGATCAGACCTTTCTTCTCCAGATCATTGCGAATAGCTATAAAATTCAATGGTTCCAGCACTCCCGTATATTTTTCAATTTCATTCAAATCAGGAAATACCGAATACTGGCCTATTTCATGAGATATCAACGGCACCTGAATACTATCAATCACATCACTATAATCCTCATTAAAATGGGGTGGATGGGTATTGAAAATCCCCTGTCCCCTTATCCATCCTTTATCTGTGTACTGTGTCACTAAAAAATCGTCCTGAGGCTGAGGATATTTGCCCATTCCTTTTTGGAAAGTGAAAGAAGTGGTAGTATAGAGATGTCTACCATCTTTCTCTTTTAATTCCTTCACCATATTATTCATTAAAACAGCATCTCCTTTTAACTCATTTCCCAGCGACAGCAGGAGGAGTGATGGATGATTTCCATATTCAGTCAATATTTTATCGAGTTCATCTTTAATAAAATTGGTGGTTGCTTCGTCTGCTCCCACTTTATCACTCCAGTAAGGTGCTTCTACCTGCAAATAAAAACCTGCTTCATCTGCTGCTTCAAATGCAGCCTTAGGTGGGCACCATGAATGAAAACGTAGATGGTTCAGCCCGTAGGATTTAGCTGTTTCAATCATCTTTTGCCATCCTTCTTTCTCTGTGTAAGGATACCCCGTAAGCGGAAAAATAGCGCATTCCAGATTGCCTCTCAAAAATATCCGCTGATCATTTAATGTAAGCACGCCATTTTCGTTGGCGATCTCCCTTACCCCGAATGTTAACTTCAGGTCATTTGAAAAAGCATCGCCGTTATTAGATTCCAGGTTTAAATTCAGGGAGTATAAAACGGGATGGAATTCGTCCCATGGTTCTAATTTATTTTCAGTTGGGATCAGCAATTCAACGATTTCCGAGGCACTGCCTAATTCTACTTCGTTTGTGCCTGAAATTAGCTCCTCTCCATCTTTTGTTTTGATGCTATAATTCACCTTACCTAACCATGCTTCACCGGATTCATTCCCTATCTGTAGTTTCACCAATAAATGGTCATTCTCTGTATCAGGAAATATTTGTGCATTTTCAGGATAAACCTTCGGACTAGCAGTTAGTAACAGATCTCCTATTATTCCATTCCATTTTATCTGTGTGTGATTGGTATAGGCATGTGCCATATCCATACTCAAGGGATCGGGGTACTTTGATCCATGAACATTTATTAGGGGATATCGATCCGAATTATCGATCCTGATGGTAATGGTATGCTTTCCGGGGGTAAGTAGCCCGGAGAGGTCGAAATAGTGGGGTGCAATCAAACTTTCCTGAAAACCTGGCACTTTTTTACCATCCACATATACTTGTGATTCCCATATCACCCTCTCAAGTTTAAGCTCAATCGCTTTGTTCTCCCAGTCTTCAGGAATGGTTATTTCCCGTTGATACCAGGCAGGGCCATAGTATTGGTGCTTCCGCGTTAGATGAGATAAAACATAATTGTTTAAGGCAGGTTCCAGGGTATTTTTAACTCCCAGTCCCGCATCATCCAAAGTGCCCGGCAACTCAATTGGTACTTTATCAAATTTTTCTGAAGCCCAGCTTTCTTTCTCTCCAATCCCTGTCGAATCCAACCGCACATGCCATTGTCCTTCTAAAGAGATTTCTGTAGTTTTCTCTGATGAACAACTTGCAAATGCTATAATTATTAACAGCAAGTAAGAAAGGTTTTTGATAGGCATAGATATCTTCTTATTAGCTAACATAAATAATAAAATTAATTTTTTAATTTTTCTCCAACCGTGGTAAATCAGAGAAGTATAAAAT
>CAMPJM010000716.1 GCA_946886805.1 uncultured Flammeovirgaceae bacterium
GGAACTATTGCAATGGGCCGGGATCAGCATATTGAGCCTGCTGCAATCCAGGTGAGACTAGCCAACGACGATCTAAGATGGGAAACCTTGACCCAACAAAATTACGGCTTGGATCTGGGGTTATTAAACAACAAGCTTTCCTTTACGGCCGATTATTTTATCGCTGAAACAGAAGACGTACTTTTTGGCTATCCAATTTTAATGCTCACAGGAAATGACGGAGGCAATCCTATCGTAAATGGCGCTACTATTAAGAATACTGGCTTTGAACTTTCAGCAACTTATCGGGAAGCTGCAAAGGCAATCAACTACTATGCAACCGTCAATTTCTCAACACTCAAAAATGAAGTAGTGGAATTAGGATATGGGTTTAACAGAACGTTGGTCGGGAACACTATAACAGAATTAGGAGAGCCAATCGGAATGTGGTATGTATTGGAAACGGATGGCTTGTTTCAGAATGAAGCGGAAATCTTGAACTACACCAATGAAGAAGGGCAAGTTATTCAGCCATCTGCCCAACCAGGCGATATCAGGTTCAAAGACAATAATGGGGACGGTGAGATCACCAATGAAGATAAAGCAGTGGTGGGAAGCCCATGGCCTGATGTAGAATTAGGTTTAAATCTCGGCGCTTCTTATAAGGGATTCGAACTGACAATGAATTGGTTTGGCGCTTTTGGAGCAACTGTATTTAACGGACCCAGAAGTGGTATGGATCGATTTGATGATAACAATAATTATAGAAGCGGCGTACAGCCCTGGACTCCTGAAAATCCCAATACCAGCTTCCCAAGGGTAGTATATGCATCCACTTTAAATGCCAGAGGTGATTCTGACCGATGGTTGGAAGATGGCAGTTTTATGCGACTGAAATACATTAGTTTGGCTTATTCGCTGCCAACTTCCATAATTGAAAGGATAGGGTTTTCCTCTGCGCAAATCTCCATATCAGGTCAAAATCTACTCACTTTTACAGAATATACAGGCCTGGATCCTGAATTTAATAATTCGAATATTTTCGAGAGAGGATTTGACTATGGGGCCTTCCCGAATGTAAAAACATATTCACTAGGCGTTCAACTGGGCTTTTAATTTATAAAGAAATCGATATGAAAAAATACCTATATATAATTTTCGCTTCCATATTATTGGTTACTTCCTGCGAACATGAACTTCTCGAACAGGAAAATCCCAATACTATTACTAAAGAACAGTTTTGGCTCACCTCAACTGATGCTGAGTTGGCTATTAATTCTGCATATGCCATGTTTTATAAACCAGGTCTTTGGGCAAGGTGGATCTATTTTCGATTGGATCTTACCTCAGATGAAGGATTTAGCAATAGTCCTTGGATAGAACTGGCAGATTGGACACGCTTTCAATATGTCAATTACAACTTTTGGGAGGGTAATTCTCAAACCTGGAGAGATACCTATAAAGCCATATTCAGGTGTAACCAAGTGCTGGCAAATGTTCCTGGTATTGAATTTGAAGATGAGGCAAAAAAAGAAGATATCTTGGCCCAGGCAAAGTTCTTGAGAGCGTTGCATTATTATTATGCCGCTATCCTTTGGGAAAATATTCCGATTGTACTTGAACCGCTAGCCCCTTCAGAATTGCCTGCAAACAATACGCTTGAAGAAGTCTGGACTCAAATTGAAAAAGATCTGATCGAGGTAGCTGCGGTTTTACCTCCGCAAAGGGATGATGCAAATGTGGGAAGACCTACCAAAGGCGCTGCACTTGCAATGCTCGGAAAGGTTTATATGCAACAGCGAAAATGGCAGCAAGCAAAAGAGGCTTTTGATTACTTGGTCACAGGTGAAGGTATGGGTTATTATGACCTGGTGGAGAATTATAAGGATAATTTTACACACCTGAATGAAAACAATATCGAATCCGTGTTTGAGATCCAATTTTCAGATCAGAATAAAGGTGGTGACGGTGAAGATCCCAATGCCAACATGGGAACCAACAGACCTCAGTTTTTTGCGCCAAGGGGGATTGGTTGGTCAGACGGACAAGCGAGGTTCTGGGTGGTTAACGCATTTAAAAATGAGACCACAGTAGAGGGTGAAACTGACCCCAGGCTACAACATACCTTGTTTTACCCTGAGTTGGAAGAAGATTTTGGTGATAAAACTTATGGAAGAGCCTGGGAATGGGGAGAGGATGAAGCCTGGTTTAGAAAATACGCCAGAGACTACTACAGAGTAAATGAAGATTATTTTGCCGAGCCTAATTTTAGAATGATCCGCTTTGCAGATGTATTGCTAATGTATGCAGAAGCGCTTAATGAATTAGGTTTGACAGCCGATGCTTATGAGTATGTAAACCGTGTCAGATCCCGCGCTAATATGGCACCACTTGAAACAGCTTATCCTGAAATTGGGAATGATCAGGATCTTTTCAGGGAAAGATTAAAAATCGAAAGAGTATTGGAATTATGTGGAGAAAGTGTAAGATGGGCCGATTTAAAACGCTGGGGTGATCTTGAATCACAAGCAGCAGTAGACGAAGTGGCTGAGCGTGATCCTGATTTTAATAATTTTGAAGTAGGCAAGCATATTAGGCTACCTATTCCGCAATCAGAAGTAGAAAATGATATTAACCTGGAGCAAAATCCTGAATATTGATCCACTAAATAGTTAGCAGGGGAGGAAATGTTGCTTCCTCTGCTAATTCTTTTCGTCATTTAGTTTTGTTTGGTATATAATTCATAAATAGAAAACACATTAAAAATTTAAAATGAGATTAACCAGAATAAATATAATCCTCCTTTTTTCAAGCCTGATATTTCAAAGCTGTACCACTTCTTCTTCCACTGAGGAAAACAACGGCACCATTACCACCAGCACAGTTCAAGAACAACCAAGAGTAGTGTGGGATAAGGAAAAAGCAAACGGCTGGTATGAAAAACAGGAGTGGTTGGTAGGTGCCAATTTTAGCCCGAGTACTGCCATAAACCAATTAGAAATGTGGCAGGCGGAAACTTTTGATACGGCTACCATTAA
>CAMPJM010000717.1 GCA_946886805.1 uncultured Flammeovirgaceae bacterium
ATATTGGGAAATTTAGAACTTAGGGTATCGTAAACACCATCTGCTTTCAGACTCAAAGTATATAATCCCCTCATTTCCAGCCCTTCCATAGGAACCATAGCATTTAAATCTGCGAGATTTATTTTAGCATTTATGTCTGCGTCAACATCCATAGGACCAAGCCCCTGTATTTTAACTCTGCCATTGATTGGATTCTCGCCCATGTCTAAAGCAAATTGCTTTACATCTACCAATAAATTATCCATATTCTCATCTTCACTTGCCACAAGCATATCTACATTAATATTATTCACGGCAGTAGGGAGGTCAGGATATTGAAACATCGCATTGTTTACTTTTAAAGCAAGGTTGAAAGCCGGCATTGTGCTGTCACTCTCAGAGTAGATGCCTTTTACAAAACCGTTAAAATTAAGGTCACCTTCAGTTTTTACCTGATCAAAATTCTCCTGGTACATTCCCGGCACTAATGAAAGTAAACTCTTAAAAGTATTTTCTTTTGCACCGAAGGTGATGTCCATTCCTATATCCTCACCGGGCATGGCCAAAAAGCCATCGAAACCAAACGCAAAATCATTTACTTTAATATTGTTCTCCTGAAAAGTATATTTTGATTCGGGTAAATTTAAATTCATGGCAATATCTGCCTCTAAATTTTTGTCTGTTATATATTCAACTCCATCGAAAGTCACCTTTACATTATTAGCTGTCGTTTTGGTGACCATATCAATTATATCCTGCGTAAAATCCCCACTACCACTATGTTGAACGTCTTCCAAAGACACATAAAATTTTACAGATTGATCGTCGTATACTATCTTGCCGTCTGTAATTTCCCAGCTTTCAATACCAATTGAAAAACCGGAGGAAGTAGTATCTACAGGTGCTACTGCCGTGGTATCTTCTATGGCAACATCATAATTGGCTGTTCCATCTTCCAGTACCTTAATCATGATATTCGGTTTTTCCATCTCTATCGCACTTATTTTCATTTGGTCACCGAACAGGACACTCCATATATTAAGCGTGATCTGGAAAGATTCGGCAGCCGCCAGCGTATCTCCTGCAAAAGGAGCATTTCCCACAACTGAAAAGTCTTTAAGTGAAGCTGTGATATTGGGAAACTTTCTAAAAAGACTTACACTGAAATTATCAGCATCAAAATTAACCTGAGCATTTACTGCATTAGCCAATTCCTGATCCACTTTAGCTTTAATTTCGTCTTTAAAAATCACAGGCACCAATGCAGCGGCTGCTAAAATCAAAACAAAAATTGCGAGAACAATGATGATTACTTTTTTCATAATATTTTCTTGTTAGCTAAAAAGCTTGGTTTTTAAAGCCAAAATTCTTCTATTGACCGATAGGAACTGAAAAATGAATACGCTTTTTTCGCCTTTATTTTACAAATGGGTTTGTTCAAAAAAACGTTCCAAGGTGAAGTTATGTTATATTTTTGAAAGTTTAATATCTAACAGCATTCAATCATATTAGTTACATGTAATATTATGGCTTCTTTTATATTATCCAGATTTATTTTTCTGTTCAATTGCTCATATTTTTATAACTTTGAGCATGGAAAAAAGAGAAAAAAAGTTATTCCTGCTTGATGCATTTGCCCTCATTTATCGTGCTCATTTTGCATTTAGTAAAAACCCCAGAATAAATTCAAGAGGTCTCAATACAAGTGCCACACTTGGTTTTACCAACTCTTTATTAGAAATCTTAACAAAAGAAAAGCCTTCTCACATTGCTGTGGCTTTTGATACAGCTGCTCCCACCTTCAGACATGCGTCTTTTGAGGCCTACAAAGCCAATAGGGAAGAACAGCCTGAGGATATCAAGGTCGCCATTCCTATGGTGAAAGAAATTGTAAAAGGCTTCAACATTCCTGTATTGGAACTAAACGGGTATGAAGCGGATGATATTATCGGAACATTTGCAAAAAAAGCCTGTAGAGCTGGTTTCGAGGTGTATATGATGACTCCCGACAAAGATTTCGGCCAACTGGTAGAAGATCATATCTATTTATATAAACCTTCTTTTATGGGGAATGGCGTAGATGTGATGGGTGTAAAAGAAGTTTTGAATAAGTGGGACATAGAACAAATAGACCAGGTAAGGGACATGCTGGGACTTATGGGTGACGCTGTGGATAACATTCCCGGCATACCTGGAATAGGGCCAAAAACGGCTTCAAAATTAATAAGGCAGTATGGTTCTGTTGAGGAGCTGGTTAAAAATGTAGAAGATCTAAAGGGAAAACAAAAAGAAAATATCCTGAATTTTGGCTCCCAGGGAATATTATCGAAAGAACTTGCTACCATTAATATTGATGTTCCCATTGATTTTGAAGAAGAACAATTACAGTATAGCGGGCCTGATGAAGCAAAATTGACTGCCATTTTTGAAGAATTAGAGTTCAGGACCATCATGAAGAGGGTATTAGGGCAAAAAGATACCGTGCCTGGCCCTTCCAATACCTCCGGACAAATGTCAATGTTTGATGCAACTCCGGCTAAAACTTCATCAACTACTACCAAAGAAATAGTTAAGGAACCCGAAGTTGCTGCACCTGCACAACCTAAAGATACCATTCATACTACTGTTCATGATTATCATTTGATAGATACGCCTGAGCTGCGCCAAAGTCTTATTGGACATTTGTTGTTACAGGAAGAGTTTTGCTTTGATACTGAAACCACCAGCATAGATGCCTGTTCCGCTGAATTGGTTGGTTTGGCGCTATCTTATTTCCCTACTGAAGCATATTATGTTCCTTTTCCCGCAGACCAGCTTGAAGCCCAAAGGATAATTGATGAATTCAAGGTTGTTTTCGAGAATGAAAAGATTGCCAAGATCGGCCAAAATTTAAAATATGATATCCTGGTTCTTAAGAAATATGGAATCCGGATACATGGCACCTTATATGATACCATGTTGGCGCATTACCTCATAGAACCTGATACGAGGCACAACATGGATATAATGGCAGAAACTTATCTGAATTATTCTCC
>CAMPJM010000718.1 GCA_946886805.1 uncultured Flammeovirgaceae bacterium
GTTTTAACAAGCTCGGAACTTTCGTTACGACGCTATTTTAGAAATTAATAACCAGGATTTTGTTCAATTTCGGCATCATTAAGCGCAATTGAAGCACTTGGAATGGGCCTTAATAATTTAGGGTGCCCATCTGGCCCTATAAAATCCCCTTCAGAAATGCCATTATTATAGGTGATAGCTCTCTCCACCAAGGTTCCTGTTCTTGCTAAGTCAAACCATCTATGATACTCTCCAACAAGTTCTCTTGCTCTTTCGTCCAGAATCAATTCCAAATCAATTGCAGTCACCTCCATAGATGCTGCCTGAGACTCTTCTCTTGCCGCTCTTCTCCTTACTACATTGATTCTGTCAATTGCTGTTCCTGGACTACCAGCCTGTAAATAAGCCTCTGCAGCAATTAAATAAGTTTCTGCAAGTCTAGCTAGAAAAATATCTCTTGTGCTGCTTCCATTGCCGGAAAAAAGAGCATTCGGATCATCAAATTTTTTCACTGCTGGAGTCATAAAATCTAATAAACCACCACTTCTCCCTTCCCAATCCTCAGGAGTCGGGGGAACTATTGTCGTTCCTGCTCTTTTTTCAGGATTAACTGCTCTCCAAGCTGCAGTATCTGCTACTTCCCATGGCTTTGGAAAATAAAAGCCTACATACAGTTCATCTCTATCAGCCGGATCAGTTGTATAATAATCAAAGTAACTGCCTAATTGTGTATTATCAGCTAACCTGTAAAAGTGGTTTTCCAACATAAAGGTGCCTTCGAAACGCTCATCTTGCTCAGAGTATAGGCTATACACATACCAAGAAGGCAGTAAATCATAACTTCTGTAAGGATTACCTCTAAATTCTGAGCCTCCCATGTAGGGGCCAAAAGGCAAGCTTTGAAAATGTCCGCCATTATCTGGGGCACTTAAACTAGTAGAACTATATTGTACAGCGTATAAAATTTCTTCGTTCTCCTCATTCCCAGGAGCAAATACTTCGTCAAATTCAGGAATTAGTCCCTGACCAGCAATTGCTTCATCCGCATAGGAAGCTGCCTTTTGAAAATCATCAGCCACTGCATAGGATTGATAACCTCTTGTAAGATGTACCTTGGCCAAAAAATGCTGCAATACTCTTTTTGTTACTCTTCCTTCCCCAACTGGCTCGTTATTAACTAGGCTTAAAGCCAGCTCCATTTCTGAGACAATAAAATCATACACCTCTTCTTCTGAATTTCGAGGAAACTCTGTTTCTACTTGATCTATTCGGTGGGTAACAATAGCCACACCGCCATATGTCTGAACCAAAAGAAAGTAATAGTAAGCTCTTAAAAATCTTGCTTCACCTTCGTACTGACTCAACTCAGGAACTTCTGCTGTTATTTCATTAAAATATAAAGCATTATTCGTTAGCTGTATGGCCTCATATAGTGTAATATAAAAATCGGTCACTACAGGATCTCCTGGTCCTAATGTAGCATAACCGTGCAGCCCCACGCCATCTGTGTTGGTGGAACGTGCAGAACGAACATACATATCGGTTCCTGCAGCAAATATAAAGGGGTTCTCCCTATAAACATCTCTTAGGGTAGAATGGGTAGCATTCATTAAAGATCTATAACCTTCCGTTGTGAGGTAATATTCTTCGGCTACGATATTGCCAGGATTTTCTTCCTCTAAATAATCATTACAACCTGAAAGGATTATGAGAAAAAATAAGATTTTGAATATTATATTGTTTTTCATCAGTTCATTAAAATTTTAAGTTCACACCTAATTGATAAGTAACAGAAGCATTTCCTGAATTATTTATGCTTTTATCTGCCCATTCAGGATCAAATCCGTCATAATCCGTAAATACAAACGGATTCAGAACATTCGCATAAACCCTCAAACTTTTAATTCTCATCCGTTCTAAAATGGTAGAAGGGAAATTATATCCAATAAGGATATTTTGAACTTTAATAAATGAGGCATCTCGATAATTTCCCATAAACTCTGTACCACTGGTGTTGCTGTTTTCCGCTCTCCAATATTGCCCAACATTTTGAGGCATTGGAAAATCATTTGTACGATTCGCATCAGTAACAGCATTCTCGACCATATAATAATTGACATTTAGCTTTTGACGTCCTCTGTCCATTATATTGGTAAATTCAGCATGAAACGGGCTGTATACATGAACGCCTTGTCTGCTAAATACTGATACAGATAAATCAAAGTTTCTGTAGGTAAGTTGAGTGGAAAACCCACCTGTCCATTCTGGAGCAGGAGTTCCTAAAATAGCCATATCGTATTCAGCATCAATTCTTCCGTCTGGAATTCCTTCTGGGCCTGAAAGGTCTTTGGCCTTAGCCTCTCCAACTGTTTGATCATATAGGATATCATCTCCGTCCATCCATACCCCATCGTAAACATAATGACGGTTAATTTCAATTGGTTTGCCGATATACCATTCATTTCCAGGCAAATCTTCACCACCACCATACAATTCTACTATCTCGTTATTATTTTTTGCAAAAGTAAAGGAAGTTGTCCATCGCAAATCATTTGTTTGAATATTTGTAGTGCTTAGTGACACCTCAATACCTTTGTTTCTCACTGAACCTATGTTGTCGATTAGAGATCCCGCTCCAGTCTCATGAGGTAGTCTGCGTGGCAATAGTAAACCATCTGAAAGCTTATTATAAACATCAACACTACCTGAAATCCTACTTCTAAAAAATCCAAAATCCAAACCCACATTCACTTCTCGAGTTCTTTCCCAAGTTAAAGCGGTATTAACGACCCCACTTGGACCGAAGCCTGGTGCCGGAGTTCCTCCTAAACTATAAAAGGTGGGAACGCTAGCAGATACCTGAGTGGAATATGCATCCACATTATCGTTTCCTGTAAATCCATAACTAACCCGAGCCTTCAGATTATCTATAAAATTCACGCCATTTAAAAAAAACTCTTCGGAAATCCTCCATCCTATCGCAGCAGAAGGAAAAGATGACCATTTATGTCCTTCAGCCAATACGGAAGATC
>CAMPJM010000719.1 GCA_946886805.1 uncultured Flammeovirgaceae bacterium
GCTTATGAAAAAACAAAGCAATTGCTAAAGGATAAAAAGAAGGAACTTGAGATAATCGCTAAAGAACTATTAGAAAAAGAGATAATATTTCAAAATGACTTACAACGCTTAATAGGCGAAAGGCCGTTTGACAAACAAACTACCTATCAGGAGTATACGAACGGTGATGGCGAACTTACTAAAGAAGTATTAGAACCTGACGCCACTACACTGGATGAGAAAAAACAAAATGGCAAAACAGCCCTAAACTCAGTCGAAAATGGCGCTAAAGGAACAGGGAAAAAACCTGATAGTGAAGTAAAGCCCGAAAGCGAAAAGAGCTAATTGAAACTCCTGAAAATGAAAGCTGTTTGAAATAATGAATTAAGTTTCTGTTTCAAACAGCTTTTTTTATTTACTATTTTTTATTTAAAAGGCACCCTATTTACCAAAAGATGATACCTCAAATCCAAAAATTGCCTCATGGTAAAAAGCTTTTCTTTGCTTCGGATTTTCATTTAGGTGCTCCTGATCAGATTTCAAGTCTGGAAAGAGAGAAAAGAATCATAAAGTGGCTGGATTATATTAAACCGGAAGCATACGCCATATATTTAGTTGGGGATATTTTTGATTTCTGGTTTGAATATAAACACGCCATACCAAAAGGGTTCGCCAGGCTTCAGGGCAAATTGGCTGAACTTACGGATAGTGGTATTCCCGTTACTTTCTTTACAGGCAATCATGACATGTGGATGTTTGACTATTTTCCACAGGAATTTAACATTCCTGTTTATAGGGAACCCAAGCGTTTAGAAGTAAATGGAAAGGTGCTATATATCGGTCACGGCGATGGACTGGGCCCAGGAGACCGTACATATAAATTTTTAAAAAGGGTATTTCAAAATCCTATTTGCCAATGGCTTTTTGCAAGGATTCATCCTAACCTAGGTCTGTCTGTAGCAAATATGTGGTCGCGAAAAAGCCGGATAAATAACAACGGCAAAGATGAATCATTTCAAGGTCCGGAAAAAGAATGGCTTTATTTATATGCAAAAGAAATGGAAGTAAAAAGCCATCATGATTTTTATATTTTCGGTCACAGACACCTTCCGCTTGATTTAAAGGTCAATAACAAAAGTCGTTATATCAACTTGGGAGAATGGGTCAACTATACCACTTATGGGGCTTTTGATGGCAATGATTTTAAACTCCTGAAATTTGAATAGAAGATATTCTTGCGCCATTATAGTCTTCATCCTATTCCATTGCTGTTTTTCGGCAATTGGCCAAACTATTTCATTAGTAGAAAAAATTCTCTTATCCGAAGAACCTGTTTCTGCTTCCATTGATAAAGCTGACAACATCTACATAGCGGGAAATAAAGGAAGTGTTTTCAAGTATGACAAAAACGGAGAAATGCTATTTACCTACTCTCCACAAAGACCTGGAAACATTAAAAATATTGAAGCGCAATCCACGTTAAATACTTTTTTATTTTATGAGGGTTTACAAGAGTTCAGGTTTTTGAACCGATTTATGACGCTTATTACCACCCAGAATTTTCCCTCAGATGTTTTTGCACGGTTGGCAACTCCAAGTTCCGACAATAACTTGTGGGTTTTTGATGATCAGGATTATACTTTAAAGAAAATAAATTTAAATTATTTTGAAGCAGATATAGCTACGTCTTTAAGCAATATTGTGAGCCAAAATTTTGAAGGCAATCACCTAAAAGAATATCAAAATTTTGTTTTCCTATCCGATGCCAACACCGGAATTTATGTTTTTGACAACCTTGGAAACTATATCAAACTTATTCCTTTAGAATCTGTCCACTATTTTAATTTTTATGAAGACAAAGTTTATTTTTTAAATAATTCAAGCCTTGTTTTTCACGACCTCTACTCCTCTGAAAAAAAATTTATAGAAATTGACTCTGAGGAAGAATATTCTTTTGCTTTAGTTTCAGGAAATTATGTATACTTAGTTTCCAAGGCTTCCCTTGATATTTATTTCGTAATGTTGTGAAATGACAATTTTTACCAAAGTATTTCATTGGAGTACCTTTTCTACTTTGGAATATGAACAAACAAAACACCTCACGCTAATTGTTTTCATATCAACTTATTTGCAAACTGAGGGCTAAACCACTAAAATTATGGAACGACAAAAAGAGCTTCGGCTGGCAGTAGTTATTGATGCGGACAACATTCCATTTGCGAATATTACTCCTATGTTGGAAGAAATAGCTAAATATGGCCTGCCTACATTTAAGAGAATTTATGGCGATTGGACAAAACCCAATCTATCAGGCTGGAAAAATGTGCTACTTGAAAATGCAATTACTCCGATACAGCAATATGGCTATACCAAAGGAAAGAACGCAACAGATTCCGCCATGATCATTGATGCTATGGATATACTTTATTCCGGCAAAGTAGATGGTTTTTGCATCGTTTCAAGCGATAGCGACTTTACCCGTTTAGCAACCAGGCTGAGGGAAGCGGGAATGTTGGTTATCGGTTTAGGAGAAAAAAAGACTCCAACGCCTTTCATAGCTTCCTGTAACAAATTTATTTATATAGAAATTTTAGGTGGAGAGGACCATGAGGGGGAAACTAATAAAAAAGAAACCAAAAAAACCGATCAAACATCCAAATTGGATAAGAAAGTTATAAATTTCATTAAATCCAGTATAAATGATTTGGCCGATGACACAGGCTGGGCCTTTCTGGGAGAAATAGGAAGTTTATTGGTAAAAAAGCAACCTAATTTTGACCCAAGAAATTATGGATTCAAAAAATTAGCACCCCTTATACAAAGCATTAACCAATTTGAAACAGATGAAAGACAAACGGACAATAAAAACATCAAACACGTCTATGTTCGGATAAAATAGGGAGTACAAATTTAGGTGATTTAGAACAGTAGAAGTTCGATATACCAAAGGGTGCAGCAATCCCCTCATAGAAACGCTGCCCTCCGTTTCAAGGGATTGCCGACATGAATT
>CAMPJM010000720.1 GCA_946886805.1 uncultured Flammeovirgaceae bacterium
CTTTCTTTATGAAGATTGAGTAAGGTGATATTAAAATTTTCACTATTATGAAAACCTCGATTTACCCAGTATGATGTAGTACCCCCTATATCTAAAATTTTTATCGGGAAGTTCAATTTTTTTACTTTTTCCTCAAAAAATTTGAAGCGGTTATTACGAAAACGGTTAGCTAAGGATCTTGTATTATTATAATCAGCTAAGTTAGCAATTAATTTCATTACCAAGGAATTGACATTGAATCCGAAAGTTAGAAAAAAAATATTTGTAATGACAATTTACAGAATTAATATCTCGTCTTTTGTACAATTACCTTACTCACCTATAACATTTCGCATAATCTATTTTTAATCCCAAAAATAGCGTGTTCTTTTTGCTAACTTTTTGAACTGATAATTAACAAATTACAAGTGGCTGATCATCTTTTACAAACCTAAACTTTCGATTTTAAAATCACTATATTTGAATTATGAACGATTCAAATAATCTATTAAAAAGGATCAAAAAAATAGTGGTAGAAAAAGAACCTTCTGCTAAAATCTACTTGTATGGCTCTCGCGTGAGAGGAACCGCCCATAACACATCAGATTGGGATTTGCTGATTTTACTGGATAGGGACAAAATTACTCCTGAATTAGAAAAAGAAATCACTTATCCTCTTTATGATTTAGAATTTGATACAGGCGAAGTAATTAGCCCCACGGTTTATTTAGAAAAAGAATGGAACACAAAATATAAAATAACACCATTTTATCATCAGGTTATGAGAGAGGGTAAACTTCTATGACCGAATATCGATCTGAAGATTATTACAACTACAGACCGCAACGCGCTAAAGATACGATACATGAAGTTGAAATACTCATTGACAATAAATTCTGGAATACAGCAATAAATAGAATGTACTACGCATGTTTTTATGCTGTAGGTGCACTATTAATAAAGAATGGTATTGAAACATCAAGTCACTCAGGCACCAGACAAAAGTTCGGACAGTTATTTGTCAAAACAGGAAAAGTGAATAGAGAATTTGCAAAGCATTATACCGACTTATTTGAAAAGCGACAGAAAGGTGATTATAATGATTTCTTTGACTATGATAAAGAAGTGGTTGTACGACTATTACCTTTATCAAAGCAGTTTATAGAAGAAATTGAAAAATTGGTAAATGGATAGCCGTCGAAGTATAAGAGTAAAAACTTAGGTTGATAAAAATGATACAGCTATAACAGCCTTTTGCACAATAACCTTACTCACCTATAACATTTCACATAATCTATTTTTAATCCCGAAACAGGGTGTTCTTTTTGTTGATTTTTAAACTGATAATTAACAAATTAGCAAGTGGCTGATCATCTTTTGCAAACCTAAACTTTCGATTTTAAAATCACTATATTTGAATTATGAACGATTCAAATAATCTATTAAAAAGGATCAAAAAAATAGTGGTAGAAAAAGAACCTTCTGCTAAAATCTACTTGTATGGCTCTCGCGTGAGAGGAACCGCCCATAACACATCAGATTGGGATTTGCTGATTTTACTGGATAGGGACAAAATTACTCCTGAATTAGAAAAAGAAATCACTTATCCTCTTTATGATTTAGAATTTGATACAGGCGAAGTAATTAGCCCCACGGTTTATTTAGAAAAAGAATGGAACACAAAATATAAAATAACACCATTTTATCATCAGGTTATGAGAGAGGGTAAACTTCTATGACTGAATATCGATCTGAAGATTACTTCAACGCGCTAAAGATACGATACATGAAGTTGAAATAAAGAAGTGGTTGTACAACTATTGCCTTTATCAAAGCAGTTTATAGAAGAAATTGAAAAATTGGTAAATGGATAGCCATCGAAGTATAAGAGTAAAGACTTAGATTAATAAAAAATGATACAGCTATAGTAGCCTTTTGCACAATTACCTTACTCACCTATAATATTTCCAACAGGTTGTTTTTAATCCCGAAAATAGGTGCTATTTTTGCTGACTTTGTACTGATACTTAACGAATAAATAGTGCCGGCTAGATTTTCAAAATATATAAATGTAATACATTGGATCGGGGACCTGTTGGTTATAAACATAGCCTTCCTGTCATCGTATTTCATTCAATTCAATACGCTCGCCGGACTGCTAAGCCCGCCTTACCTTAACCTCTTTATTTATTATAATGGGGCGTGGGTACTTTTGGTGCTAATTTTAAAGCCTTATAAGTTCTCCAGGATTTCAAGGGTAGCCGCTATTTTAAGAGGGCATTTTACTTTAATTATTCTGCACCTTTTACTGGTAACTGCTTTCTTCGTAATTGGCAATGCTTACTTCTTTTCCAGGGATCAGATATTATCAACTTACGCAATACTTTCAGTTTTGGTTTTTACCTGGAAAGTATTTTTTGTTTATCTGTTAAGAATATACAGAAAAAAAGGCTTCAACTTCCGAAATGTGATTATTGTAGGCTACGGGGAACTGTCAGAAGATCTTCGCAAATTCTTTTTGCTGCATCCCGAACATGGGTTTAAACTTTTAGGCTTCTTTGATAACCGCCACAGTAGCGAAAGAATTATAGGAACTTTTGCAGATATAGAGACTTATGCCAAGGAAAATGAAGTTGCTGAGATTTATTGTTGCCTGCCTTACATCAGATATACCCAGGTGAAAAAGTTAATCGATTTTGGCGAGGAAAATCTTATAAAGGTAAAGCTGATAGCGGATTTTAGAGGTTTTTCTATGAAAGGCCTGGAGCTGGAAAGATATGACCTTATTCCTGTATTAAATGTTAATCCCATCCCATTGGATGATTATAAAAACCGGTTGGTAAAGCGTTCCTTTGATCTGGCGTTCTCTTCCTTTGTTATTATTTTCTTTCTTTCCTGGGCAATGCCCTTAATTGCTCTTATTATAAAACTAGACTCCAAAGGACCGGTCTTCTTCAAGCAGAAAAGAACAGGAAAAGATAAACAGGAATTCTGGTGTTATAAATTTCG
>CAMPJM010000721.1 GCA_946886805.1 uncultured Flammeovirgaceae bacterium
GTTTTTATTTCAGCAATTAACATTTTACCTATTCCCTGACGCTGAAACTTTGTTTGGACTGCTAAATCATAAATATAAACCAAGGGTGATTTAGAATAATACTGGTGTAGCGTGTAAGCAGTGAGGGCACCTACCACTTTTTCGTCTGAAAATGCAGCAAAAACGAAGAACCCATCCTTTTCTAATAATTCTTGCAGGTAATCCCCATCCGGCATTGCGAAATCCTCCATTTCAAAAACATCTTCAAATAACTTTATCACGGCTATGAAAGAGTCCAAGTCGCCATTCGCTAATTTTTTAGTTGTTATTTTCATATTGATGCTCTTTGACTTAAAATACGTACGTACTACCTAATAAAATTAAGAAAAAAGCATACACTATTCAATGGCAATCTCCACGTAAATAGGCAGATGGTCAGAGCCAATATTACTGCCGGTACTTCGATTTGAGACAAAAACATCTCCACCAACAAGGCAATGGTCTAAGGTCGTTTTCATCGGTAACAAAAGCTTTGCTGCCGGCCAGGATGGCAAAACACCAAACCCTTTTCTTGAATCCTCCAAACCAGCAACTGTCAAAAAATCCCGAAAATGCTTAGAATAGGAAGAGGTGTTGAGATCCCCAATTACTACTATATTAGTAGAGAATTGGCTTCTTTGCGAAGCTAATGCCAGAAGTTGCTTGTTTCTATTGACAAATTGCTCTTTACCAACAGGAGGAACGGGGTGTGTAGCAATAATCGTAAGCGGTTCATTGTTTATCTCCAAAAAAGCTACAATAGAGGGTTTAGAATTGTCGCCAAAAAACTGCACTTCTGCGTCCATATCGAGTTTACTGAAAACAGCAATTCCAAAGTTATCGCTACGAACTTCTACTTCTCGATAATTATAAACCAATAAAACATCACTTAACTCCTTTACCCAATCTTGGTTCAATTCCAAAAGAACCAATATATCAGCGTTTGTATCTTTAATATATTTTCTGACCTGAGAATACTGAGTATTAGTTGATAATAGGTTAATGCAATTGAGGGAAATTGTATCTGGAAAAGCAGATGGCTTAGTGGAGCTATTAAAATAAATGGGCAATACGAAAAAGCAATTCCAAACAAGAATTACCACTATGAAACCATTAGCAATAATATTTCCTTTATTTGTTAAATTTAGAATCAGTAAAAGAAATAAAACACAGATATACTGAACCTTAAAATGAGAAAAAATATCAATAAACCATTTTTGAGGGAAAAGATGAGGCAAAATGGAAAATAGTGCAATACTGATGAGAGAAAACCAAAAAATATTCTTGAACATTTAATTCTTTTATTTAGCCTTGGTTATGAAACAAGTAGGGTGCTCTTAGCCCGACTTCATACCAGCAGGATGATTAACTCACTACATTCCCACCCCCACCAAATCTTCATTATAAAACACCCCTTTATTGTCTTTTGTGAGAAGGGCTTGTTCTACAATCATTTTAGCGGTTGACAAGGAAAGCATGAGTTTGATAAGGTCCAATGAATCGGTTGGAAAAGCAGCAGTAGCCTTTGATTCTAACTCCATGAGCAATTGTTTTGCTTTGTGCAAGCCGGAAGTTGATTTTACAACACTGCAATAATCCTGCATAACACCTCGGATTTCATTGAGGTAATTCTCTGTCATGAGGGCAGTAGAATCGTTAGAAGTGACTAAGGGAGCAATATAAATCCCTTCCTTTTTTTCAAGTGCCACATTCCCGTCCGCAATGGCTCCGGACAGTGTGGTGGCCATCAAAGTGGCTTCCAGTAAGCTATTGGAAGCAAGTCTATTGGCGCCATGTAATCCTGTGCAGGCGGTTTCGCCCAACACAAATAGGTTCTTGACGTTGGTCTGCCCTTTGACGTCAGTCGCAATACCCCCACAGGAATAGTGGGCTGCGGGCACCACCGGTATCCATTCTCTTCGAGGATCAACGCCAGCAGCCTCACATATTTTTAGGATTCCAGGAAAATGGTTTTGCCATTCTTTTTCACCAATAGCTGTACCATCAAGGTATGCATAAGGCAGGCTCTGGGCACTCAAGACTTTCATAATAGCCCGGGCAACTATATCTCTTGGTGCCAAATCACGGAGGGGATGCTGATTTTCCATAAAGGCCTCGCCTGATTCATTTCGCAAAATGGCTCCTGCACCACGCAGCGCTTCTGAAATAAGCGGCAAATGAGTACCTGAAGATTGCCATAAAGCGGTGGGGTGAAATTGAATATTGACAATATCTTTTACCGCTGCTCCAGCTTTTTTAGCCATTGCTATACCCTGACCTGTTGCTGTGGAGGGGTTTGTGGAGTACCGGTATAAACTTCCAACCCCACCCGTACATAGCACAACAGCTGAAGCCTGAATTGAAAATGCCTTCTCCTGTTGCCCGTCCCAGGCGTAAGCACCATTTATATCATTGTTTGATTCGCTTTGGATAAGTTCAAATACTTCGACATCCTGGATTAGCTCTATGTTCGGATAGCTGCTTAGCCGCTCAAAGAGCTGCTGCATTATGTGCCTTCCTGTAAAATCTTTGTGATGTAGCACCCTTGGTTGGCTATGCCCGCCTTCCAATGCGAGTGTCCTTTCACCTTCCGGATTCAGATCGAATTTAACACCCCATTTTTCAAGAATTGAAATGGCTTCTGGTGACCGCGAAACAAAATAACTCACTACTTCCTTGTCGTTGGAATCTGCCCCGGCTGTACAAGTATCTTTAATATGCTGCTCAATATTATCTTCGGAATTGGGAAGCACAGCAGCAATACCGCCCTGGGCGAGATAAGAAGAGCTTTGCTTTTTATCTCTTTTACTGGTGATCAAAATTTTCAGATCAGGCCTTCTCGCTGCAAGTTCAAGGGCAAATAATATACCCGCCAAACCGGAACCTACCACCAGTAAATCGGTTTTTACATTGCTCATGACCACTCAAGCATTCTTTCAAGGGGAATATTGGCTTTTCTAATAAGGTC
>CAMPJM010000722.1 GCA_946886805.1 uncultured Flammeovirgaceae bacterium
GGAAATATCCGGTCCACCTGGATTATAGTTCAACCGCTTTTCAAGATCTTCAGCACTATAGGGATCTCCTACTTTTAATTCAAGGGCTTCATTTAAAGCTGTCTCGGTAAAAGCAGTATTGCCCAACCAACTGATTTTACCAATTTTGATACTTTGATCGGCAAAATTTAAGCTACCAGAATTACTTTTAGCTATTGCAGCTTTTGAGGTATGTTCTTCATTCCCTAAAAAAGAACAAAGTGTCAGTGTAATAGCGAGTACGGGAATGACGAATAGAAATTTTAACTTTTGCATAGGTTTAGATTTAGTTTGAGTGAGCATTGTAATTCTTTGGATTATTTGTTTATCAGAGAAGGTGTTTAAAATAGGTTCATTAGTTTGGGAAGTGGCCAGCTTTATCAACAATTCGCTATACTTTTTTATTTCTCCATTCCTTCCCGTCACCGTTACATCGGCCAAATATTCATGAACTTCTCTTATAAATAATTTCATGAAGTACACGAAAGGATTGAACCAGAATAGTATTCCTGCCGCTTCAAATAAAAGTAAATCCAGGGTGTGTTTTTGTTTGACATGAACCTGCTCATGGTGAAGAATCTGCCTTATCTCATTTTTAGTCAACTGATGGTTTTCGCAAGGAAGGAAGATATAGTTAAGGAAAGAGAATGCAGAAACTCCTTTTTTGATGTGGACTAAAAGATAACCATCCTTCTGCTCCTTTTTGTTGCTATTTATGAGCTTAAAAACTTTCCTCAAATTCAGAAGTAATTCTATGGCCCTGTAAATAAAGCCAATCAAATAAATTCCTGATAAAAGGTAAACCAGAGACAACGTAAAGCTTTCGTCAACTTGTCCCGGAGGAGTAACGGCAGTATCTTCTGTCGTCATCGATCTCTCCATTGCTTCGAGATCCAGGTTTAAATTCACTCTTAGCTCCTGCATCGGAATGAAGTCCAGAAAACTTCGGGATAGGTAGCTAGCCTCAATCAACGGCATCAGCAAGCTGAGAAACAGACTGATGATCAGGTAATACCTATTCCATTTAAAGTAAGTAAGCCTTCTAAATACGAATTGATAAGCAATAGCAAAAGCGCCCAGAAAAAGGCTCGCCTTCAATAAATAGATGAGGAACAAACTGAGCATAATTATTTTTTATTTTTCTTATCTTCTTCAAGTAATTGAAGCATGTGCCGTATTTCATCGGGACTTAAAGCCTGCTCCTTTACCATATATGAAACTACGTTTCCTGGAGTATTGTCGAAAAAATTGGCGACGTAATTCTTAAATGTGTATTTCCGATACGCCGATTTGGTTATAAGAGGAAAGTACTCATGAGTTTTACCATAGGCGGTGTGCCCTACAAATTCCTTTTTTTCCAAAGTTCGGATAATTGAAGAAATAGTATTGTAAGGAGGGTGCGGAGGAGGTAGTGCTTCTATAACATCTTTTACAAATCCTTTTTTTATCGACCAAAGGATATGCATAATCTTCTCTTCGTTTCTAGTTAATGTTTCCATACCTAAAGATATAACTAATTTTACAGTTATACAACTAAAAAATAGTTTAATAACTTAAATTAAGTTTTATAACTAATAATTAGTTATTGAATTCGTCGTCAGATGGTTTTAAAAAGCAGCTTTCCATTAAAAACTACAAATAATTTTACTTTTCCAGATATTATATGATGAGGGGATCGGCACGAACCAAGAAGCTTCCCCGTATCCAATGTACGAGGTAAGTTGTGCCTCAGCTCGACAAGTCGTTGAAAATATTGGGAGGAGCTCTGCTTACTAAACCTTCGATCCGCCAACTGGTGGACATGGTTTGGTAAAGCTTCCAACCTATTCGGGAAGCTTTACCAAACCTTCTCCTTTTATTGCCTAATATTTAGGAAATATTTACCAACACTGCTTTATTAGGCTCTAATGAGGTTTAGCAAAGCAGGAAAGCATGACCCATCGTCATTCACCCTCCAACAAAGTGATGCCTTTCCCATAGAAGGAATCCCTTTCGGGGTGGCACATAATTTTGAAAAAATTTTACCACTCAGCTTGACAAGTGTGTTTGCTGGAGGAAATAATTTATTAGGCTTCTATTATCCATCATTTCTTCGTTCGACCAGGTCCCATTTATTTCCATACAGATCCATAAAAACAGCCACTTTTCCATAGCTTTCTTCAGAGGGTTCACGCACTATCTTGATATCCTTTTTAATCAGATTTTTATAATCCCGATCAAAGCTTTCAGTGTGAAGAAACAAAAACACTCTCCCGCCGGATTGATTACCGATGAACTTTTCCTGTTCTTCTTCAGCTGCTTTGGCAAGAAGCAAACAACATTTTCCTTCGCCCCTGGGTTTTACCAAAACCCATCGCTTGGTCTCGCTTAATTTGGAGTCTTCTATCAGCTCAAAGTTCAATTTCTCAGTATAAAATGCAATAGCCTCATCATAATCTCTAACAAGAATTGAAATATTTGCTATGTTTTGTTCCACGATTTAGTTATTAGGTTGTATATATTTACGGTTGCGAAAGCACAAATATATGTAGCTGAGTGATGTAAACTAATTGAAGCGAAAGAAGAAAGTTTACGACCTTAAAAAAATAAGAGAATCAGTAAGGAATCGAAAATTCAGTTGATTGCGAATACGACATAAGTATGAAAATAGTAAAGGTAATTAACCAACTCACAGCATTTGTCCTTGAAATCTGTATGATTGTTGCTTTAGGTTTTACCGGTTATCAACAAGGCAAAAGTGCCTTGTTGAAATATATTCTTGCTATAGGATTCCCCTTGGCTGCAATGGTGCTTTGGGGCTATTTTGCGGCACCTAAATCTAAAAACAGGTTGATGTTGCCGTGGAGAACAGTTTTTAAAGTTACCTTATTTTCCATCACCTCCTGGCTGCTTTATATAACTGGATATCCTATAACAGCACTAAGCTTTTTGATAATAGTTCTCCTGAATGAAAT
>CAMPJM010000723.1 GCA_946886805.1 uncultured Flammeovirgaceae bacterium
CCTACCATCATCATAAAATAAAAATATTTTTCAGAAAGCTTATAATCGTTGAAAATAAATGGATTACTTAAGATCCTGTCCTTTACCTCCTCCCTATATTTCTCGATAATGCTTTTTTCTATGAAGCCACATTCATTGGCCTTATCCAAAATCTTATTTATCGACTTTTCTTTGTCGTCGGTCGCTAATAATTCTTGAATATCGCCACTAACAAAATCTGAGGGAATGTTCGGTGGGGAAAGCAGTTCTGTACCAAATAAACCAGTAAGGATATAATCGTAGCTTTTTCCTATTTCTTTATAAGCATATAGTGAATTCAGATGATTGCCCTCCGCCATTCCATCTCCAAGCCCCAATGCTATCTCGGTATTTTTATTAAAGCTTTTTTGAAATGTTTCATCATAATAGATTGGCTTAAACCGAAGATTAGCAGACTTTGCTATTTTTTTTGAAATAGAAAAGTCATAATTGTTTTCTGTTCCATAACTGTAGAATAAATAATCCTTAGATTTATTTCCCAAAAGAGCGACATTCGTCCTTGTATTTAAATCGCCCGAAAGTGCCATAGCAGTCCTGTCGGAATCAAATAAATATAAGCCCAAATTTTTCTTGAGCAGCTTCTCAAGCATGTCAAGCGCCCTTTGGTCTTCCTTAAACTCTATTTTGAAATCTCTAAGGTTTTCAAAAATATTCCAATACTGATTTATTACTGTTTCCTGAGCACTATACTTCAGTATAGACCCTGGAGACATCATTTTTACCTGCTGAATATAGGTGTCTTCATTTAAAATATAACCAAAAATATTGTATTCAATGATTGCCGGGTAATTTAATAGCACCTCTTCCTTTTGGTCCTGAATAAATTTTGACAATGCTGATAGTGAGGTGGAAACAGCAAGTCTATTGTCCTTTTGATAATAATAGAATGGTCTAATATTTAACGGATCAGAAAAAACCAATACCTCTCTTTTTCGCTTATCATAAATTAAAATTGAAAAAGACCCTTTTATATTCTTTACAAAATCTGGCCCAATATCTTCATAAATAAGCGCTATCCTGTTAGCACTGAGCTTAATGCGGTCTTTTAGCTGAGAATTATCAATTCTGGGAAAGCAATATCCGAAAATGCGGACATCGTAATTGCTGTCTTCATGAACTGGAACATTATCGTCATGTCTTTTATGAAGGTTAAGCAAATAAGCATTGTCAGATGAAGTTTCCTGTTCGGCAAACATCATCTTTTTATAGGCTTCTAAATCTTTGAAAGGATTATCAACTTTGAGTTTAGTAGTTCCCAGATCAAAGCAAGCAAAAAGGTCAAAAAGCATAGTGTTACCCTAAAAATAGTAAATAAAAATTGGGCAGGTTTTAGTAATCCCATGCCGTTTTATATTAATACCTAAACATCCGTATTGTTCAAATAAAGGAGCGAAGATAAAACAAAAAAACAGCTTTATTTATTTATATGCATTAAATATCATTTTTATAGGATTAATTAGCTTTCCAAAAACGCATATTTTAAAATTAAGTGGGAAAATTGAGGATAAAGAAAGATTTTTAGAACATAATACCATTTGGTTAAAAAAAGGATTAGCTGGTTAAATTGGTTTTGAATGCACCAACGAGGTCCACACCACGAATACCCGTCCGTCCGACGCTGAATTGGAGAAGAAGAAGCATATTTTAAAACCTTTTTTCCACGCAAAGAAAAATAAGGTTTTAAAACGCAAAGACCGCAAAGAAATATTTAAAATGAATTAGTGAGGAAACATATACATCCTAATATTTTCTTTGTATTCACCTTCGCTGCTTTGCGCTAAACCTTTGCGATCTTTGCGTAAAGTTTCCTTTTCACCCTTGCGCTAACCTTCGTGACTTTCTACCTCAGCAAGCTCAGCATCATTTGATTTATCGGTTTTAACATAGCCATCTTGAAGATTGATAATTCGTTTGCCATATTCAGCATTCTTCTTGGAATGTGTAACCTGAATGATGGTCATTCCATCTTTATTAAGCTCCTGGAACAATTCCATTATTTTCGCCCCCTGTTCAGAATGTAAATTTCCAGTAGGTTCATCTGCCAGTAACAATTTTGGTGCGCCTACAATCGCTCTTGCTACCCCCACCAATTGTTGCTGGCCCCCTGATAGCTGTGCAGGGAACAGGTCCTTCTTTGCTACCATTTGAAACCTATCCAGAATGTCTGCTACAATACTTTTCCTTTGTGAGCCTTTTACCCCCTGATACAACAATGGGGTTTCGATGTTTTCATAAACGGTGAGCTCATCTATTAAATGATATGCCTGAAATACAAAACCAATGTGGTTTTTATGGAGTTCGGCCTTCTTTCTGTCATTTATCTTATGAACAGGTTCTTCTAAAAAGTAGTATTCGCCCGCCGAAGGTTTATCAAGCATACCTATAATATTCAATAAGGTAGATTTTCCTGACCCGCTGGGACCCATAATGCTTAAAAACTCTCCCTCTTTAATTTCCATGTCTATTCCTTTCAAAATAAACGTTCTCTGAAATTTAGCATCGATGTAATAGTCTATATTGTTTAGTTTAATCATAAGTTAGGCTTTAGGTGTTGGGTGTTGGGTGTTAGGCTTTAGGTATTGGGTTTTAGGTGTTGGGTGTTGGGTATCAGATTTAAAGATAATCAATAATGATGGCAAGTAAATGATTCCTCGTAATTGTTTTACTCACTTTTCAAGGCGTTTATTGGATTGGCAATTGCTGCTTTAATGGCTTTGTATCCTACAGTAAGCCAGGCAACGAGCAGTGAACTGACTATAGCCAAAAGAAAAACCCCTACACCAATTTCAATTTTATAGGTGAAATCCTGCAGCCAACTTTTCATCAGGTAATACGAAATTGGGGCAGCAATTGCAAATGCAAAGAGCACTAAAATTGTAAACTCTCTGGAAAACACTAATAGTATATTAGAAACAGAAGCGCCCA
>CAMPJM010000724.1 GCA_946886805.1 uncultured Flammeovirgaceae bacterium
GATCCTGCTTCCAATACTCTGGATTGTACAGCTCCAGGGAAACGCAGCCTGCAAATCCTGTCTTTCTCAAATCTTTTAATATCTGAGGTAAGGGTAAAATACCGTCTCCGGGAAAAACCCTGTCTTTATCTTCCATTTTTTCCAAAGCAATATTCGCCGGTGCGTCATTGAATTGGAAAATAGCGAAACTGTCCCCACTTAAAAGTTGGATCCCTTCAAAGCCACCCTCTGAAATGTACATATGGAAAACGTCGGGAATAATTTTAGCATTGGGGTGGTTGGCATCAAGCGCAATAGCGGCCGCTTGTCCCATCCTCTTGAGGGGAAACATCTTTACAAAGACGAGTGCCGGAATAATATTAAACTCTTCTGATCCGATTTCCAACAACTTCCGATAACATGCCGACGCAAATTTATAGTCGAAATTTTCTCCTATTTCATTTGGGATTGCCTGAGCATAGGTACAGCCGATAGCTTGAGCCATTCGCATGCGATTCCGTGTGGCAGCGAGGGATTTTTCGAAAGCTTCCTGAGTGGGTTGGAGGCATCCCCAAAGGCCAATCATGCTTGGAACAATCAAGCCCAGATCTTTTATTTTTTTTGCCAATTCCGTTAAATCGCCACCTTCTTTTTCATAGGCCTCAAGCTCCCAGTCCCACGGCTCTATGGCATCAAAACCGGCTTCAGCAGCAATGGCTACTTTCTTCTCAAGCCCCTCTGCCGGACGAATTGTTGCGGTATCCAAACAAATAGGCCATGGACTTCTACCTTGTTGATAACGTTTTTCCTTCGCTGTTTTTCCTGTGGGGGAGCTACTAATAGCTGCCTGAGCAGCAACTCCACCCGCCAGTGCAGTTGTAGTGGCAAGCGTTGCTCCAATAAATTTTCTCCTGTCCATGGTTTCTATAATTAAATTTAAAACTAGCTGCTATGTGATATTCCGAGATTTTCTTGAAAAATCCTAAATCATAAGCATGATTTCTATTTTTATATCTGCCAAAATAGAAGCAAGGATTGTTAAAAGCAAATTTTGGGGACGGTTGAAAAAAATAGTTGTGAATTTAATAAATCAAAATGCTTTATATAGTTAAAGACATCACATTTTAAATTGTATATGAAAGATAGAAACTCCCCAACATCAAAAAGAGTGTTATTCCTGGCAAAATTGAACGAAGATCAGGATTTTTGAATCTTTAAAAGTAGTAGATTGATTAGTGAACCAGCATCGTTTTTAATAGCACAGCTACTTTTACCTTTCTTCAAATCAAAGTAGTTCAGACATGGCGATTTCTTTCAATTCTAAATGAAATCCCTTCCTTGATCTGATATTCTAGAGAAGATAATTCTTTCAAAACGGGATAGTACAGGATAGCGTCTTCTTAGCAATTTCCTAATTTCAAGGCAATAGTTCGAAATTAGTCCTTTAACTGTACCCTACGCTCCAAGCCGAGCAACAATAATAAAGCGAACGCAGTTGGAAACGGGATCAGAACAAAGACTTTTATTTTTAAATTTTAAGCAATCGATTGCACTGACAACAACATTTTTAATATAGCAAGTAAAGGGAAAGCCCCAAAGTTTCTGTTGGCATCCTCCGGCTACTTAGCTAAACTTAATTCTTACTAAACATAAAAAACCATGAATTTAACTGTACTACATCCATTGATGCTTTCACGGCACCTTTTTGTGGGATTGGTATTGCAAATCTTTTGTGTTACCACTGTGTTAGCAAATATCCCAGCTTCACCCGGGTCTTCTGACTGGAACAGGATTTTACAGGAAGAAACCACTATTTCCGGAAAGGTTACAGCAGAGGTTGATGGTGCTGCCATACCTGGCGCAACCGTAATGTTGAAGGGTACAACAAAAGGAACAATAACAGATGTCGATGGAAATTACAGCCTTGAGGTAAATGATCCGCAGGGCATTCTTATTTTTTCCTATGTCGGCTATCTGACAAAAGAAGTGCCTTTCAACAATCAATCGCAGATAAACGTGGCACTGGCAACTGATATTACTGAATTATCGGAAGTTGTAGTAGTTGGCTACGGTACCCAAAAGAAAGCCAATGTAACAGCGGCAATAGCCAGTATGGATGCAGAACGCTTAAAAGAAAGACCAATTGGTAAAGTTGGTGAGGCTTTGATTGGGCAGATGGCCGGTGTTCGGGTTCAGCAAACCAGCGGTGTTCCCGGACAGGGGTTTAATATCCAAATTCGGGGTACCGGTTCAATTTCTGCTAATAATCAGCCCTTGTACGTAGTAGACGGTTTTCCGCTGGCAGTTTCTGCGCAAACCTCAAGCGGTGGCTTTAGTGGTGGCAATCCTCTTGCCAACCTGAACCCAAATGATATCGAATCTATTCAGGTGTTAAAAGATGCAGCGGCTGCTTCTATTTATGGTTCCAGGGGATCGAATGGTGTGGTAATCATTACCACCAAAAGTGGAAAAGCAGGAAAAGCCCAGATCAATTTTAACACCTATATGGGCTGGAATGAAACGGTTAAAAAGCTGGACGTATTGAATGCGGAAGAATGGATTGACCGACAGATGGAACACATGGATTATTTCTGGGTGAGGGATCATGGTTCAGACGGAGCTTCTTCCGCTGATACCAATGAAGAAAGACGGGCATTGCTTAATACGCTTAATCCCGACAGCCCGCTTGGTCCTGATGAGTATGACGTCAAATATATGTTAGACGAAAGGTGGCTGGAACCAGGACACCCGGGATTGGATTACGTGGATTGGCAGGATCTTTTTTTTAGAAAAGGTTTTGTACAAAGTTATCAACTCTCGGCAAACGGCGGAACAGACAAAGTGAGGTATTATGTGTCCGGTGACTATCTTGATCAGGAAGGTATTGCAATAGGCGTAAATTATCAACGGTTTAGCGCAAGAGCCAACGTAGAAGTAACGCCTAATGATAAATTGCGGTTTGGTTTGAACATTTCTCCCTCTT
>CAMPJM010000725.1 GCA_946886805.1 uncultured Flammeovirgaceae bacterium
TCCATTCGCCTGCGAGGTAACTTTGGTAATGCTGTAAATACCTTCCTGATATTCTTCATTGATCCCATTGTCTTCATAGAGGTCAAAGGAGGATGTATCACCAGGAAAAATTTCAAAAGTAATGTCTCCCCAGACTTTTCTATCATCATATTGAATCTCCTCCTGCATGGCAAGGATTCCCCCTGCTTTCACAAACATGGGCAACTCTTCAAGTGGCGTTACAATGTTGTAGTACTTTTTACCTTCATAAGACTCCCCGCTCCAGTAGTCGAACCATTTGCCTTCCGGTAAATAAATAATCCGTGTTTGAGCGCCTTTGGTAGTCACAGGACATACCATCAACGACTCACCGAACATATACTGATCATCTATCGAATAGGTATTTTCATCATTTTGGTTTTCCAATACAAGTGACCTCATAAGCGGCATACCTGTTTGATGTTGCTCAAAAGCATTGCTATAGATGTAAGGGATGAGCCTGTAACGAAGTCTGTCATACTTTATAAAATTCTCCAATGCTTCATCGCCATAATTCCATGGTTCTTTGTAACCCGGATGATCCATTCCGAATACATGCGCTATCGGGCTGAACATGCCGAACTGCACCCAACGGATGTACAATTCTGGATCTGCCTTATGCTCAAAACCTCCCATATTATGCGTCCAGTAACCAATCCCTGAAAGTCCCATATTAATACCAGCTGTGATTACTGGCTTAAAATACTGCCATTCGCTAGGCCAGTCACCTGCCCAGATAAAGGGATATCTTTGAATGCCCGCGTATCCTTCGCGCGTATGGTTCATGCCCCTCATATTATTCAACTTCTTAAACTTTTCAAAGGGAGCTTTGGCATAGGCTATAGGAAAAATATTGTGCAATTTCTTCGCCTGAGCGTCATTGGGACCTACTTTATTACTTTCATTAGCCTTTCTTCCAAATGCACTGCCTTCGTCGGTTTTTAAAAACATGGCACCCTGGCTCGCAACTTTCATCACACCATTCTCCCACCACCAATCAACCGCTTTTTGATCAAAGAAATTAACAAATTCGCCGGGATTATTATCTTCAGGATATATTACGTAGCCTTCATCCCGCGCTGTGGTCAGCAGATTGAATTTAGGGCCATTGTCCAATCTGGGCCGTACGTGTAAGCCTACCATATTGAGATTCATCGCATAAAGACTATCGAACATTGCTTCGGGATTATGAAAAGTTTCCCGCCATTCGAAAGTAGTTGCGCCACTTCCACCACTTTCTCCAAAACGCCTCCATGTGGAATCAAGATGAAAAACGTCGACAGGAATTCCCATTTTTCTGAATCTCTTTGCAAGGGCTACCACATATTGGGTAGATGTTTCTTTTTCGTGCCCCCAGGTGCCACCGCTATAAGTACCGACATGAAGCCCGTGGGCAAAACGAGGCAAAAGTGGAGATTTCCCGGTAATCGATGTATAATGATCGAGTATAGCTGGAAACTCAGGGCCATAAATAAAATAATAATCAAGTTCACCACCTTCTGCCTCAAATTCATAAGTACCTGCATTGCTATTGCCCATATCCCAATTGGTAGCATAGGGGTTATGAAGGAAAATGCCATAACCTCTGGTGCTCATAAAGAAAGGAACCGGCGAATAATTTGCCTCTAAAATGTTATAAGCTCCAATAATATGAGGCTTCTTAATACCTCTGCCGACATTCAGATGAACATCCTTTCCCCGTTGATCAGTAAAGTCCATTCTCTCTCCGAATCCAAAAAAATGTTCACCTGGCATGAGCTTTTTTCTTGTTCCAACTGTTTCGCCGTTTTTATAAGCCCCGCCAAAATCGTTTTCCAACGATTCTGTGGAAAGAACGTCTCCGTCTTTGTTTGCAATTTCAATGGCAAAAGGAGTTTTGAAGACTTTTATTTGAAGCTCGCTTGTGCTCAATAGAAAATGATCCTTGTTTTCTTTTGATTCGACATTCACCAAGGGCCAATCGTATTTAATGACCATATATGGCTCGTTTTCTTCAAAAGTTTTATCCCAGGTGGTTCTGATCCGAACCATTGTCGGGGTACAGAATTCTAATTGTACATTGGCCTTATCTGATGAAAAAGTGTATTTATTCTTATCTTCTTGAAAATCCGGTTTAATATTGCCGATATCAGTTTGCGATAATACAGGAATACTAAAGGCAATAAAGAAAAATAATGATGTTGTTGCTTTTAGGATAAATTTCATTGTTTGATAATAATTAATTTTAGTTGTAAATGCCTGAAGAACCTTATTTCTTAGCTCCAAAGGCTTTGATTTAAAATATTTATAAAATAATAGGCGATAACCCTCGTACTAATTAAAGTCAAATTAATTTTCCAACTGTCCTTGTGTATCCTTTAAATTGTAAGGAACAAACCAATTTGCAGGGTTCATTAAAAGATTTCGAACAGTCTCCTGCATACCTCCTTTATATTTGGCACTTACCCTATCTGCAAGAATGGCAGGATCATCCCATCTTTTTGCTATCCTTATCATGGCAAAATAAGATCTGGCTTCGCCTGCACTTTCCAATGAAGTTTCTTCCACCACCAAAATATCCAGTGCTTTTTTATACGCCTCTATTTCCTCTTCAGTGTTGAGGCTTTCTTTATCCAATCCTTCCGGATAAACCGGACCGAGGTCTACTCTTCGCCTAATACCCCAGTTTTGAATCAAGGCAGCATTGTAGACTTCATTGTTAAGAGGGGGATTTAAAGCGCCTGAATATTTACTAAGATAGGCTTCAACGCCATCGTTAAGGAAAGCCTCTGCCTCAGCAAAAGATCCCAGTTGATTTAATGCTTCAATTAAGAAAAAATGAATATCAGACGCCCGGTATAAGGTTATATGTACATTATTTTTGTAAATCAAATCAGCTGTTTCCCTGCCTAAGGTAAATTTTTGAAATACCCATTCGCCATTTTGTTGAATAAAAGT
>CAMPJM010000726.1 GCA_946886805.1 uncultured Flammeovirgaceae bacterium
CTAGCGCGAGCATCCGCTCGTGCTGCTACAATGATGAGTAGTTAATTGTTGCTATTTTCACTTTAAAAAGTGATTTTCCTGCCCCATTATTGGCCATCATTAGCATTATTCGGAAATCTGTTAAGCTCAGCACCTGAGTCTGGGTCTTTCCAAAAACTAGCGATTAAATTCATGCCATATTGACTAAAATCTTTATACATAATATCAATTTCGGCAATTTCATCAGGCGGGAGGGTGAAATAATACACACCAGCTATTTCCGAAGATTTTGTAATGGCAGCTGCTACCTGTTTAAGCTTTATCCAACATTCTTCTGTGTCGCTAAAATTTGAGACAGCATAAGTAACTATCTGCTTGCTCCCATTCGTTAGCGGGAACGATTTGTTTTGGACTTCCTTAAGGCTTAAGTTGCAATTTCTAGTTTTTACTGTTTCACTATTTTCTTGTGAAAATACGATAGAGGAACTAAACACCATAAAAAGAGTGGCTGATAAAAAGAGAAGAATTTTCTGAGTATTTTTTTTCATCGATAAATCATTAGTTAAGGGATTATGGAATGCCATAGCTTTAATCCAACTGAAGGGCTTTGACTTTGGGCTGTTGCCTTGAAATTAAACAATAATAGCAGATGGACATGTTCTGCTATGTGGAATAACAATGTAAACACAGTACACGCCCGTGCTATTTCTACTACTATTATTGCTTAAGAATCGCTTATCGCAGCGTAGTTGTCTCGTTAAGACCTTCGGGATTAAACCTGTCCATTATGGCAGATGTTGCCTGTCTGATATCGGCTTGTTGTTCTCGCAAAGGTTCGTTTTCATTCACTCCTATCGTGGCATAACCTTCCCAAATAGATTTCCCGGTATTTGTATCAATAAAGGAAATGACTATGGTTCCGTCGGTAATATCCTCCATTATGGCTTGCTTGTCCATATAACGATATTCATAAGGAGCGCTACCCACATAAAAATTCTCGTCATACTTTTCATCGAAAATGTGAAAGTTTACGAGTAGGTCAGGATTTTCGGGTTTCCATTCCATTCCTAAAACATCCATTTCATACTCCACGGCATCTTTTATCATTTCTCCCTGGATTCTATTTACCGTGATCCATACATTTTCGCCGTTGCCAAAGTCGGTAACCCAGAAATAACTGTTGTAATCACTGAAATCTGCATCTTGCTCAACGTCTATGCTCACGTTTAAATCTTCCTCCTGAGCATGGGCATTAAATGCGAAAAATAGCAGTAGTAAAATAAAGCTTGGAAATATTTTAAATTTTTTCATAATATAAATTTTGAGATTAAAAAAATAGTTTTCATAGAAATAACTAATTCCAGCTCAAAATGTTAGAAAAAATATATATTCCAATAAGCAGTTGATTTTACCGATAATAATTTTACCGATTAATTTGCAAGTGTTTCGGCAGGGCAAATCAATCGTTTAGCGGGTTAAATTCATTAAATGTCTGTTTTATTTTTTGATCGGAGGGGGCTTTGTTTTTATTTTCCCATCCTGCATCTAATTCCAAAGTGGCCAAATTTTTCAGGTTCATTGTTTCTAAAAATGCAGCAAGATCAGTTTCAAAACTGCTTATTTGTCTCGACGCACTAAAGGCATATTTCCTAGCGAAAATTTCACCCTTCCCTTGAACTTGAGTTTTCTTCTCAAGTACATAATTCAGTTTTTCTGTGAGTTCTTTTGACGATCTCCCTATTACTTCTGTAGCTTCCAGCGTGCCAAGAGTCATCACCGTGGTTCCACCTATACCCGAAACATATTTTTGAGGTTGGCTTTCTAAAAAAACAGGCGACAGTCCCGTTGTTGCGCCAAGGGTTGCATCTAAAATAGCCCTATTCCTTTTTCCGCCTCTCGCCTTCTTCACATCTTTTTTTAGTTGCTTTTCTTTTTCGGTAAGTTGCGATAAAAGATCTGTAGCTTTAGATAAAGCATTCCTATAGGCACTGTAAAGCTGTCTTTCTTTTTCTTCCAGATTCTCTGTTTCAAATACTGTGACGTCTATAATTGTCTTTTCTCTTAGATTAGTTTTGTCAATCACATAAAATGTCAAACTGAAAGTAACAGAATCCTTTCTTCCCAAAACAAAGTCATATCCCGGCGTCCACACAAGTTCATACTGAGTATCTGTGTTTTTTATTAAGCTCTCTGGGTTTATCCGGTTATCGTCCGAAAGAAAATTAAATTCAAATATGTTTTCATCTCCGTTAGGGTCGGATAAGAAAAATTTTAAATTTATAGTTTCATTTTCCTTGATCTTAATCTCCTTTTCCGAAGGAAGCATAGAAATTTCGGGAGGCAGGTCAAGATGGGTAGCTTTGATTGATAAAGTCCCCCGTTGCTGCGCTTTTTTTGGCTGATCTTCTATTATAAAACCTAGTAACAGAGGCTCATTTCGGAGTCTTCTATATTGCGTCAGGCTTGGTTTCCATTCAAACGTGCCGTTTTCCGAAAGCGTTAGCCCCTCTGGCATCTGATTTGGAATAGATTTGAAAACATAGGGGTCATTGTCCAGATCACTTACGCTCTTAGGATCAATGGTGTAAGTGTTTTTTACGCCATACTTAATATAAAAAGGCTTAAGCTCCTTTATTTCAGGAGGTCTGTTTTGGTGCAGAACAGTGAATTCCGTTTGCCTGCTGTCACTTTGACCTTGTGGAGTTTGCACCTGGAAGATAATAGGAAACGATTTATGATCTTCTAACCTTTCTACCAAATCAAAAGAGGGGATCCATTTAAAATTTCCCGTGGAATCAATTTCCATTCCCGGTAATCGTCCATTTAGGATGCTATAAAAAACCCTGCTGGTATCCTGGTTGATTTTTAAAGAGAATTCAATGGTTTGGCCTTCTTCAATAACATTCCATCCCGATGATAATGGTAGCAAGAGCTCTAATTTTCTTTCCTGGGAATAAGCAGGTAATAAATATATAG
>CAMPJM010000727.1 GCA_946886805.1 uncultured Flammeovirgaceae bacterium
AGCCTAGAGTACTCTGAGTATTCTTCATTGTCATCACTTCTCAATAAATATTTAAGTGATTTGATATTATTCTCAGTTGGTCTTAACTTAATTTTTTCTGATTCGGGCACAAACTTGTTTGTCAGATATGTTTCGGTTATTTCTACAACAAGTTCTTCATTGTTAATATCCTTTGCTAATCGGAGGAGCGCTATGTAAATAAGAGTTAATGTCGTCAAGCGCTGTTGTCCATCAATTATTGTCAATTCCTTTATTTGTGAAGAAGTATAAACATCGTCATGAACGTAAACTATACTTCCAATAAAATGAGCGAGCAATTTTTCTGACGATGCAACCTCCAAAATGTCATCTAGGAGCTGCTTACATTCTCCCTCGGACCAATCGTAATTACGCTGATAAACTGGTATTACAAATTGGGTCTTATTTGAGGTAAAAAAATCTTGAACTTTTGTTTCACTAGCTTTCATTCCCTGAAGTTTGGTTTAGATTGGTTTAAAGTTTTATTCTTCATAATATAAGCTATCCAAAAACGCTGCTCTTGCTTCACCTACTTCTTTTTCCATTTCATTTTTAGGATTAGGGTTTTGCCACCAATGGCTGTCTTGAATTCTCTCCACAATATCGTCCCAATACCTTTCATAGTCCATTTTAGACTGTATAATTCCAAAGTCTTTGCAAAGAGCAGATCGATTTTTGCTATCAAAGCAAACAAAGGTGTCAGGTCGTTTCATACATAGAAGCCTGGTAGCTGTCGCAATATAATTTCCCGAAAAGGCCTGTTCGAAAAATTTAACAAAATTGTTATAATGTTTTTTAGTTACCTGGCCTGAAAGTGGAATTTGGTCAAGCGCCTTCGATATTCTTTTATCGTTTTCTTTGATCTTATTCTTGAAAATTCCCGCGCCTTTCATGCTGCCAAAATAACCCCAATCCTCAGATCCGTCTAGTTCAAGTTTGTTCGGAATTCCTGCAATAAATTTTCTTTCATCTTCAGTTAACTCATTGAAATGTCCAACGCTAAAGAATAGATTGTGAGCAATTCTAAGAACTCTCAATCTTCTGTCAAGTCCGTGGAAAATTTCACTTTTGACCCCAGTTATAAACTCCTCCCAACTTCTGTTCATCATCGGAACTTCATGAATTGGCTTTGGTCTTCTAGTTTGGCTACCGTATTGTCCCGAAAGGCTCCTGAGTTTTGGCCTGTGATTTTCAAACGTTATTTTATATTTTGCTAACTCTTCTTTATTAAACGTTTTGCTCGCTAAAAAAGCCTGTTCAACGAGATCTATTGCGTTATTGTATACTTCCCCTGAGCCAGCATCATTCTTGGAAATTAATACATTAGCTTCCAAGTTTCGCGAGAAGGCAGCCACGGTAAAATTTGCGCTTCCTACGATCATTTCCCAATTGTTATGATTGTCGGTGAAGAGGTAGAGCTTGGGGTGAAAGGTTCCTTCGGGTTGCTGAATAAATCGAACATTTTTGTGATCTAGGAAAGCTTCGATAAATTTTGGATCGGTCTGATAGAAATGAATGCCAACTATAATTTTTCGGATCTTTTCCTTATTAGCCCAAAGATCATCAAAAAGTATTGGCCCTGAACTTGCCCAGGCTGTCGCCCAATAGTAATTGTCGTAATCCCTGGCGAGTCGTCTAAACTCGTTTTCTAATTCTGAAGCTGTTGTTAGAAGTTTCATTGTAGGAGTTTAGAACTCAAATATCTCCTTCGACTTTTTCCAGTTCTTTTTTAATATAGGTTTGCTTACACTGGTTTCCCCGTGGGAAGGTTCGCCAGAAAAGTGACAAAACTTTTCCGGATATTCCGGATCACTGTATTTGCTCCAGGTTTTAAATGCATCATAACACATTGGCTTTTCGACGTTGAATGGGATAGCAACTCCAGTCCGAATGCAAAAACCACCTTGATTCCCAGAATCGGAAGCCTTTTTTTCTGATCTAGGAGTAGTGTCAGAAGTAACTTTTTTTACGGTTATTCTAATCTCATCGCTAACGGTCAATAGTCGTTGAGCTTCCTCCAATGCCGCACTATAAAGATCTGAGTCGTCTTCTTTGCTTATATAAATCCCCATCTCATTATTTTTTCGCTCAGAGAACTCGTACAAATTCATCGAGGTTATAATCGCTTCGTTTTCATTGAGATAGCATTTGGCGTGAAGATTTTTGCATAAACTCGTTCTGATGCCAATTTGACTTTCTAACCAGTAATTTTCGTCTACCTGAAGCTTGTTTTCTCTATAAAGGATTCGTATGTCCCGCTTCTGAATATTCAGATTGGTTAAATGCTCCTTGATTCTGTCAGAAAACTGTAGATATGGGCTGATTAGAATTAATCTGTCTTTTGTTCCTTTAATTAATTCTTCCAAATAGTATGAAATCCCGGTAGTATTTAAAAATTTAGCCATAATGAATATATGTTTTATGATTTAATTATTATTCGTAGCTTATGCTTGACTAACACAGCGATTAAGTTTTCGTCATTGCGCTAAAATTATTGGATTCTCACCTTTGGTTTATGCAAATTTTCATATTTAAAGAACGCATGTGACTATGATCCGAAAATCTCAGATTTATATTTGGGCTAGGTTATCAAGGCAACAGATTAATTCAGATAGGATCAACTGAAAATATTCATTTCTTTTCACAACAATTGGGACAGTTACGGATAAGAACTTAGACTAATTTCAGACCAATGCATTGTAGGGGGTTGATGGTCGGCACTACATGTAACTTAATTTCTGCCCTACAAGCACAGGGTCACTGGCTCGATTTCGGTAAGGTCAAACAAATTCTTAATGATAACCCGACAAAACTACTCGTCCTATCACTTGACAAACATAAAAAAAGCCTCTCTAAACTAGGTTAGAGAGGCCTAAAGTGATCCCGCTGGGATTCGAACCCAGGACCCACGCCTTAAAAGGGCGTTGCTCTA
>CAMPJM010000728.1 GCA_946886805.1 uncultured Flammeovirgaceae bacterium
CTGGAGTTTGTATCGATGTTATTGGTCTGCAAATAGCCTTTTGTCAGCTTATTGGCTATATAGTATTCTTCCGTCAAGCATTGCCCGGATACATAAAATCCCACCGAATCTGGTCCGTATTTTGCAATCAAAGTCTTGAAAACTGCCGCTGCTCGATCAAGGGCTGTATCCCAGGAAACCTTTTGCAAGGGAAGGTTCTTTCCATATCTCATTTGTGGAAATAATATTCTATCAGACACATCCTGTACTACATGGTGCAGGTTCATACCTTTAGAACAAAGCATGCCTTTATTGACAGGATGATCGGGATCTCCCTTTACCTGTATTTTCCCCGAGTGGTCTTTATTTATTATAATCCCACATCCAACCCCGCAATAAGAACAGGTGGTTTTCACGCTATTTTCCATTGGATTCATTCCGTATCTTTTTGAGACTATTAATTGAATAAAGCAGGTCTGATCCCATTTCCGTTTCTCTTCTAATTATAAAAAGCTTTGAAGTACACGTGCTTTTATGCCTGCTTTTCCGAGCACATTTGTGCCGGGGAAAATGAATTGGTAAAAAAATTATAAAAATCAAACAAATACGTAATAATACCATTTCATAGATTCCTCACAAAGTACTCACACTCACCAGAAGCAGCCTAACTGCACAAGCACCCCCTTTTTAGCACTTTGTGATGTAAGCTATAAAGTACGAATATACGCATAAATACGTATATAAAAACAACATAAACGAAAGTATTTTTAGTGATATTGGCTTTAGATAGTGTGTTTATTAGCTGGACGCCTCGGTATTTGAGGAATTTTCTATGTTAACTCTTGAAAGAACGAGTATCAATCGGTTGAAATAATAAAAGGGGAATTTGAAGGAGGAAATATTTTTTTTATGCTTTTTAATGCAGCATTTTAACTAGTCAGGTTTATCAGACTTGAAACTATTAGCACAATGGAGGTGGCATGAAAATTTTCAATAAAATTACTCGTCAAAATGCCTTCGATCAATGAGATTGTTTTCTTTGGCAAGGTTTACAAGCTCAACAACATTTTTAACACCCAACTTTCTCATCAGCTTAAAGCGCTGGGTTTCAACAGTACGAATACTCTTGTCAAACCGCTCAGCGATTTCTTTATTGGAAAGGCCCTGGACAATTTTTTCTAAGATTTCTTTTTCCTTATCCGTTAGGCTGAAGTATTCCGATCTGACAAAGGGTGAATTAAATGGTTGCCTGTAAACCTTCTTTTGATTGTTCAAATAATTATCAGCGAGAATGTTAGCTACGGGGCTACTATAATACTTTCTTCCTGCAGCGATTTCATAAATTGCTTTTAAAAATTCACTTCTTTCGGTATCCTTAAGCAAATATCCTGAGGCACCGCATTCAATCGCCTGCAAGATATATTCCTCATTTTCATGCATTGATAAGATGAGGGATTTCGTATTTTCGGAATAGTTAGGAACTTCCTTCGTTGCCTCGATACCATTCATTACTGGCATCCGAATGTCCATAATTACCAGATCCGGTTGAAGTTCCTGAATTACCTGCAGTGCTTCTTTACCGTCGGATGCTTCACCAATTACAGTAATTCCCTGTTCTGATTCCAACAGCGCCTTGATACCGTTTCTCACAATTACATGATCATCTGCCAAAACAACCGAAATAGCCATATTTAATAAGGTGTTTGTAAATAAATATTAGTACCCTCGCCTTCTTTTGAATATATTTCTATTTTTCCACCTGCATACATAGCTCTTTCCTGCATGTTATACAGCCCCTGGGTTTTACTTTTATCTTCTAAATTTAACACATCTTTTGTTACAAAACCCTTACCATCGTCCTGAATTATAATGGTGAGCTTCTTTTTGTCGTGATAAAAAGAAATCTTTATACTATTTGCTTCCGCATATTTGATGGAATTATTCACAGCTTCCTGAATAATCCGGTAGAGATTTATTTCCTTCCGTGGATCCAAACGCATATTAAAGTCAGTTATATTATTAAAATGCAGTTCCGTGTGGGTATACTTTCTTGTCTCTGTTACCAACTTATTTACTGCGGGAGCCAATCCATAGTCTTCTAAAACACCTGGCGTTAAAAAGAAAGAAACCCTGCGAACTTCAGATATTATCCGTTTGACCAAATCTTTAAGTTCAGATAACTTATGTTCTGCCTTATCAATATCGGAGAAATTAATAGCTTCTATTTGGAACTTTAAGCCTGTTAATAATTGCCCGATTCCATCATGAATATCCTTAGAAATTCTGCTTCTTTCATCCTCCTGGCCTTCCAAAATCAGAGAAGACCGCATTCTTTGCTCCTTGATCTGCTCATCGAAGTTCTTCTTATCCAATTTTCTATAGTAATCATCGGCTACTTTTTTATCAGTAATATCTGAACAAAGCACTATAAACTGTATAAATTCGAATCGAGAATTTACCACAGGCACAATGGTCATATCCAACCAAACATCTTCTCCATCTTTCCTTACCATTCTTATTTGATCATGCCAAATATCGCCCTGATTCACGACTTCAAAAGCCTTTTTCAAGAAGTCTGGTTCATGAACAGTCGAATCAACGAAGTTGGTAATATGAGTTTTCAGTTCCTGATGGCTAAAACCGGTGAGTTGAGTAAACTTATTACTCACATAAACGATCTTTCCATTTTTGTCGGCTTTGGCGAAAACACTTGCCTGGTCGAGGGCGTAGTTAATGTCGGCAAGGTCTTTATGAGATTTCTTCAGCGTATTGTAAAGCCCGGAAACTTCTTCGGCGTATTTCCTGGCCTTCTTTTCTGAGAATTCAAGGCTTTTAATTACTTCTTTCACTTCCCTGCTGGTAGGCACAAATATGAAGATTATTTCCAAACCAAGAATGCCCAATGCTATTACCAACAATATAAGCTCTAATTTTTTAAGCCATCTTACCTTTTGCGTTGCTTCAG
>CAMPJM010000729.1 GCA_946886805.1 uncultured Flammeovirgaceae bacterium
GGAAACCAACTCGGCAGGATCTGGATCAATGATGAGCAGTATTTCGATAAAATCCCGCTAACAGCCTGGGAGTTTTATATTGGCGGTTATCAGCCTGCCCAGAAATGGCTCAAAGACCGCAAAGGCAGGGAACTAAATTTTGATGATATCCTGCACTATCAAAAAATAATAGTAGCATTGTCTGAAACAGACAGGCTAATGAAGGAAATTGGTAAGGTAGGGCTAGAGTGAGAACAAGGGGTCATGACCCCTTGTCGATAGAAACGGACGGAAAATTTAAATGGGTACAAGTCTAAGTATTTTAACAAACTCAAAATTAACTGGCAATGAGACCATTGCTGACTGCGAGGTTATTTTAAAAAAGTTAAAAAATTTAAAGCTGACGACTACATCTTATAGAAACGCAAAAAATGAAACGATAAAAGAAAGTGGAGATTGGAGCTATGAATTATTTGATGAACACGAATATCTTCCTTTTAGCATCGAATTTTCAGGCCCATTTTCATTAACCCCAGTCCTATATAAAGATAGCTGCCTCATTGAATCAATTTATAGATATAGCCTTTTGTACCAAATTTATAATCTGGATTGGTTTAAAGAATTTAGGCAAGACTTGTTTCAAATTATACTCACAATCGGAGGAACAGAAGCCATTTATTTGGCTGACAATGGCTGTGATAAACTTTGTTACTTTCTGGATAACATGGTTACGCAAGGTATATCTTACGAAGAAATAAAATCAAAAATGATAATGCAACTGGGGCAACCAGTGGCGGATTATAGTAAGCTGGACTATGAAAAGCTCGACTACAAAAAAATTAATGAGTTCTTTTTGGACGATTTTAAGGACTTGCAATGACGAAATGCTGACTAGCGCGAGCATCCGCTCGTGCTGCTATACAATACAGCAAAAATATCATTAACCACTACTGTAAGCGTCCGCTGTCCAAAGTCAAGCATTACAAACTAAAAAATTACTACATTACTTTTTTTTCAAGTTGTTAGCCATTAGCCATGAAGGTGGAAGGACACGAGCGGACGCTCGCGCTAGAGCCAGCTGCTACAAATAATGTCCAGCCCAGCAAATAATTCGCGATGATTTTTGCTATCAATATACTATTCGTTTATATTGTTCTTTTTATAATTAAAAAATTTATGAAGATGATTTTCAATCGTGCTGCAAAGCACTTTTTTGTTGCTTGTTTGATCCTATCGAGCATTGGCTTTTGGAGTTGTTCTACTGATAATGAGTCTAAAAACATCCTGGTGTTTAGCAAAACTGCTGGTTTCAGGCATCAATCGATTGAAGCTGGGCAAGCCGCCTTGCTTAAAATGGGGAAGGAGCATGGCTTTAAAGTTGATACAACCGAGGATGCTTCTATGTTTAATGAAGATACCCTCAAAAGATATGACGCAGTAGTGTTTCTGAATACTACAGGAGACGTTCTGGATCCCTATCAACAGAACAGTTTTGAAAGATATATCCAGGCCGGTGGCGGTTATGTGGGAATCCATTCAGCCACAGATACAGAATACAGCTGGCCATGGTATGGCAAATTAGCAGGGGCTTATTTTATAAGTCATCCAAATGATCCGAATGTAAAAAAGGGAACTTTTGTAGTTGTGGATAAAACGCATTCTACTACCAGCTTTTTGCCTGAAAGGTGGGAACGGGAAGATGAGTTTTACAATTTTAAAGACATTAATCCGGAGGTAAACACTGTTATTACTATCGATGAGTCTACCTATACCGGCGGTACCAACGGCGATTTCCATCCTATGAGCTGGTACCATGAGTATGATGGTGGTAAAGCGTTTTACACCGCCATGGGTCATACAGATGAATCCTATAGCGACTCTTTGGTTTTACAGCATATCAGGGAAGGAATTAATTATGTGACCGGTGGAGACAATCCGAAACCACTGGATTACTCAAAGGCAAGGACGCTTAAGATGCCTGAAGAAAACCGGTTTACCAAAGTTGTGTTGGAGGAAACGCTGGATGAACCTATGGAATTAACGGTTTTGAATGATGGGAGGGTTTTGTTCGTCGAAAGAGGTGGAAATGTAAAACTTTATAATCCTGAAAAAGAGGAGACAAAAGTTATTGCTAAAATTCCAGTAAGCACAAAATATGTAGACAAGCAGGGTAAGGTTTCAGAGGCTGAGGATGGTTTATTAGGCATTGCGCATGACCCCGACTTTGACAAAAACGGCTGGATTTATCTATATTATTCCGCAGCAGGTGATGAGGCAAAAAACGTTTTGTCAAGATTTAGATTGGAAGGAGATTCTTTACTGATGGAATCAGAAAAGGTAATGTTGGAAGTGGCGGTTCAAAGAGAGCAGTGTTGCCATACCGGGGGTTCTATAGCCTTTGACGCCCAGGGAAATCTGTACGTTTCTACAGGAGATAATACCAATCCCCATGGTTCAAACGGTTATAACCCCACTGATGAGCGAGCTGGCAGAAGTGCCTGGGATGCTCAGAAATCCTCGGCGAATACCAATGACTTAAGAGGTAAAATATTGAGAATTCATCCCGAAGATGACGGAAGCTATACTATTCCAGAAGGAAATCTGTTCGCAAAGGAAACTGAGAATACGAGACCAGAAATTTATACCATGGGGCATAGAAACCCATTTAGGATTTCCATAGATCAGAAGAATGGATATTTATATTGGGGAGACGTAGGACCTGATGCCAATGATCCGACAGAAGATCGCGGACCTGAAGGTTTTGATGAAGTTGGGCAGGCTAAAGGGCCGGGAAATTTTGGCTGGCCATACTTTATTGCAGACAACATAGCTTATCATAAATATGATTTCGCAGCTCAAGAATCCGGTGAAGAGTACAATGTAGCCAAACCTATCAATAATTCTCCGAATAATACTGGGTTAAATGAGCTGCCCCCTGCAAAAGAGGCTTTTGTCTGGTATCC
>CAMPJM010000730.1 GCA_946886805.1 uncultured Flammeovirgaceae bacterium
GTGTTAAAACTAATCTAAACTATTTTTTATGCAAAGATATAATATTTTGTGGGCTGACGATGAAATTGACCTGCTGAAACCCCATATACTTTTTTTAAATAATAAAGGATATGATGTTACCGAGGTTAATAGTGGTGCTGATGCGATAGATAAGTGCGAGAATAACTATTTTGATATTATATTTCTTGACGAAAACATGCCCGGAATGACGGGCCTTGAAACGCTGAATTATATTAAAACGATCAAGCCCAATACGCCGGTAGTGATGATTACCAAAAGCGAGGAGGAACATATTATGGAAGAAGCTATTGGTTCAAAAATAGCTGATTATCTAATAAAGCCCCTCAATCCAAACCAAATTCTCTTATCTGCGAAAAGGATTTTAGACAATAAAAGACTGGTTACAGAACATACCAATTTAAGTTATCAGCAGGAGTTCAGAAATTTAAGCATGGCTTTTAATGATGACCTGGACTTTAATGAGTGGGCAGAAATTTATAAGAAACTGATCTACTGGGACTTGGAAATTGACAATACCTCAAATAAAAGTATGGCAGAGGTATTGGAGATGCAAAAAACGGAGGCCAATTCCAATTTTGTCCGGTACGTGATGGAAAATTATGAAAGTTGGTTAAATGATCCAAAAGTAGACAAGCCGTTGTTGTCCCATCAACTGATGAGGAAAAAAGTTTTCCCTCAGCTAAAGAAAGAACAGCCATTGTTTTTTTTAGTAATTGATAATTTGCGGTTTGATCAGTGGAAGGTTATTGAGCCGATAGTAACTGAATATTTTAATGTGGAGGAAGAAAGCAACTACTGTTCAATTTTGCCGACTACTACAGCGTACGCCAGAAATGCTATTTTTTCAGGTATGCTGCCACTTGAAATGGCCAAGTTTCACCCCGATTTATGGGTAGGAGAGGACGATGAAGATGGAAAAAATAAGAACGAAGAAGAGTTTTTGCTACGTCAGTACAAGAAAAATAATTTAAACATCAGGTCGAGCTATCATAAGATTATTACCTCACAGCAGGGAAGGCAATTTTTGGATAACATTAATAACTTGATGAATAACGACCTGAATGTAGTGGTGTATAATTTTGTGGATATGCTTTCCCATGCCAGAACAGACGTTGAGATGATCAGGGAATTAGCGCCGGATGAATCTGCTTATAGATCTATTACGCAGTCATGGTTTTCGCACTCTTCATTATTAGACGCTTTAAAGAAGCTTTCCGAAAAGAATGTGAAAGTGATCATCACAACAGATCATGGTACTATTAGAGTAAAGCGGCCCTTTAAAATAATTGGCGACCGGAACACCAATACTAATTTGAGATATAAGCAGGGTAAAAATCTCGGATATGAAGAAAAGAACATTTTTACAGTAAGAAAGCCCGAAGAATTTCATCTTCCCAAAGTAAATGTTTCTACTACTTATGCCTTCACTATTGAAGATTACTTTTTTGCATACCCTAACAATTATAATTATTATGTCAATTATTATAAAGATACCTTTCAGCACGGAGGTGTCTCATTAGAAGAAATGATTATTCCAATAATTTCATTAAATTCGAAAAATGGTTAACAATGGGACTGCTGAGAAAATTATAGAATGTAAAACACTACAGGAATTACCTGCAGCAGCTACAGAAATAATTAAGGAAGCAGGAAGCCATACTATTTGGTTATTCCAAGGGGCTATGGGAGCTGGCAAAACCACATTGATAAGGGAAATTTGTGCCGCATTTCGGGTCGAAGACAATGTTAGCAGCCCTACTTTTAGCCTGGTAAATGAATACCAAAACGAGGATGGCGATGTTTTTTATCATTTTGATTTCTATAGAATTAAAGACGAAACCGAAGCAATGGATATTGGGTGTGAAGAATATTTTTATTCAGGAGATATTTGTTTTATAGAATGGCCTTCACAGGTTACTAATTTGATCCCTGAAAGAAATTTAACTATTCAGATAGTAGAAAATTCAGATCATTCCAGAAGTATAGCATTATATAAAAATGGGTAATCAATACAAATCAGAGGTGGTGGAATTGGCAAAAAAGAGTAGCCTTCAACCTCAGGAAGCCTTGTTGAAACAAAGAAGGGGAAAACATTCCCTGTTTATTGGCATTCCTAAAGAAATAGCTATGGTGGAAAACCGGGTGCCTTTGACCCCGGAAGCAGTGGCTTTGCTCGTAAATAACGATCACCAGGTTTGGGTAGAAAGCCAGGCAGGCAAAACTTCTAAATTTACCGACAGGGAGTATAGCGATGCTGGTGCAAAAATAGTCTACTCTGCCAAGGAAGTATTTGAGGCCGATATCATTTTGAAAGTAGAACCACCTACTTACGACGAGATTGAGTATTTCAAGCCGGGCAAGACCTTAATTTCCGCACTTCAGATTGGAAGCAAAACAGAAGATTATATTCATTCCCTCAACAGAAAAAAAATTACTTCTGTTGCCTTCGAACTTTTGGAAGATAAGGTAGGGGGGATGCCCGTGGTAAGGGCAATGAGTGAAATTGCAGGAAGTACGGTAATGTTGATTGCCGCAGAATATTTAAGCTCTGTCAGTGATGGCAAAGGCGTGATTTTAGGAGGTATTACAGGAGTTCCGCCTACTAAGGTTGTAATTCTAGGAGCAGGAACAGTTGCAGAATATGCTGCAAGGGCGGCTTTAGGACTTGGCGCCGAAATACAAATCTTTGACAACCATATTTACAAATTGCGCAGGATTAAGCACGCTTTAGGACAGCAGGTTTATACTTCCTCAATTGATACCGTTACTTTAAGCCATTCCTTAAAAAATGCGGATGTAGTAATAGGCGCGATAAGAGCTGAAAAAGGTAGAAGCAGGTGTATTGTTACTGACGAAATGGTGGCTGCCATGAAGGAAGATTCTATTATTATCGATGTGAGTATAGACCAAGGTGGATGCTT
>CAMPJM010000731.1 GCA_946886805.1 uncultured Flammeovirgaceae bacterium
GGGGATGCAAAACCTGTGCCCGTTATCGAAGACACCGCAGTAGATGTAAATGATTTGCCAGCATATATTCGGGAGTTTAACCTTATCTTGAAAAAATATGATTTATTTTCTGTTCACTATGCTCATGCCGGGTCCGGAGAACTGCATTTAAGGCCTATAATTGATTTAAAAACCGAGGAAGGAAATAAATTATTCAGAACGATTGCTGAGGAAATTGCCGCATTGGTGAAAAAATACAACGGCTCCTTAAGCGGTGAACACGGGGATGGTAGATTACGCGGAGAGTTTATCAGATTTATGATAGGAGAACAAAATTATGCTCTCCTGAAAGAGGTTAAGAAATGCTGGGACCCAAACAATATCTTCAATCCCGGAAAGATTGTAGATACACCATCAATGAACACCAGCCTTCGGTTTGCCCCGGGTCAGGTGACCAGAGAACTGGATACTGTTTTGAGTTTTAGTAGCGCAAAGGGGATTCTTAGGGCAGCTGAACAGTGTAATGGTTCCGGTGATTGCAGGAAAACACATCACATAGGAGGAACCATGTGTCCGAGCTATATGGCGACGCTCAATGAAAAAGATACCACCAGGGGCAGGGCCAATGTACTCCGTGAGATGTTAACTACTTCTACAAAGGAGAATCCTTTCGATCACGAAGAAATATATGATGCAATGGATCTCTGCTTGTCCTGTAAAGGCTGTAAATCCGAGTGCCCGTCAAATGTAGATATAGCAAAATTAAAAGCTGAGTTTTTGCAACATTATCACGATGCAAATGGGGTGCCTTTTAGAAGCAGGCTAATAGCAAATTATTCAAAACTGAATGCGCTTGCTGCTAACATTCCCTGGGCTTATAATTTTATTTACAAAAACAAGGCTTTAACAAAATTGGCAAATTCTGTGGTTGGTTTTGCTCCTGAAAGATCTATGCCATTGCTGTACAAAACCACCCTGAGAAAGTACTACAAAAACAACAAACGCAAGAATTTTGGTATTGCTGATTTTGAAAATCTATATGGTAAAGTGTATCTTTTTTGTGATGAATTTACCAACTACAATGATACTGAAATAGGAATTACTACCTTAAAGCTTCTGACGAAATTAGGGTATGATGTAATTATTATAGATCACCTTGAAAGTGGACGGACTTATTTATCAAAGGGGCTTGTAAAGGAGGCAAAAAAAATAGCAGTTAAAAACATAGAGTTTTTGAAAGAAATTGCAGAGGCTGGAGATCCCATTGTGGGGATAGAGCCTTCTGCTACCCTGACCTTAAGGGACGAATATTTAGATCTTGCCAACGAAGATCAATTGGTTGCAGCTAAGAAAATTGCAGAAAGTACGTATATAATAGACGAATTTCTGGCATCTGAGATGGAGAAGGGGAATTTTAAAAAGGAGCAGTTCAAAAATGACGAGAGGCTGATAAGATTACATGGACATTGCCATCAAAAATCCTTGTCATCTATGGTTTATACCAAAAAAATTCTCTCCCTACCCTCTAATTACACCGTGCTATTAATCCCTTCAGGCTGCTGTGGAATGGCGGGTTCTTTCGGCTATGAAAAGGAGCATTATGAAGTGTCTATGAAGGTGGGCGAGCTGGTGTTATTTCCTACTATCAGAAAGCAAGCCGAGGAAGTAATTATTGCTGCCCCCGGAACAAGTTGCAGGCATCAGATCAAAGATGGAACGGGAAGAAAAGCAGTGCATCCTGTCGAGATTTTGTTTGATGCTTTGCTGTAGACGGACGGGGCGACGGAGAATTGGATAACAATGTTAAGATTATTCTGCGGCCACTATAGTATTTTCTGATACGGGAGCATTTTCTGATCCTGAAACTTGGTCGATGCTTTTTTCTACCTCTATCACTATGGTTTCTGCTATTTTGTCGTGGGTTGTCTGGGCATTCTTATCCCAATAATATTGGATAAAGCCCAGAAAAACAATTGAAGCAGAAGCTGTATAGCCTGAAACCCTTTCAAAACTATTCCAAAAAGAAATTTTTGAGCCGTCCAATTTTACAATACTTATCTTCAAAAGGCGCTTCCCTGGAGTTTGTCCCTGCCACTTCCAGGTAAAAACGGAGAAATACAAAAATGCTCCAAAAAATTTAATAAGAAGACCGAAACTGTCCGTTAAATCGAAAACAGGTCTAGTTAAAAAATGTAAAAATGAACCGGTATTTTCAGCAACCTCAGCATATTGCGTTGGAGAAAAATATTCAAAACCAATTGATATCAAGTATAAAACTGATGCAATTATCGGTAAATAGAGCAAGATATTTATATAAATAACCATGCTTTTGTTGAAACGCCTTTTAAGAGTAGGGGCTATGGTAGTGTTTTCCTCCAATTTCCTGCCCATATTGAGCACACTCTTTTTGATTACCCTTCTGCTCTTTTTAATAGTGTATTGGAATTTTTTTTGAAGCAGTAATAAAAGTAGAAACAGCGGTATGATCAATAAAACGAATTGGGTGCAAACCGAAATGATAATCCAATCTAAGGCATAAGCTATAAATCGCCTGGAAAAGGAAGCTAATTTTACACCTTGTAAATTCTCGTCTATGCGGATATGACCTAAATCAAATTGTTTAACACTTCTTTTGGTCTCCATTATCAGATTTTATTTTTCAGGAAAAGTAGTAAAAAAAGATGATTGCATGAATAAGGTGGGAATAAAAATGTTTGTGTCAAGGGTGTTTAAATTGAACCTTTAAAAGAAATAACTAGGTTGCCTTAATTATTGATAAACAATGAAGCTTATTTCTTGGATCAAAAGAAGAGATTTTATACCAGAAGAATCTTTGTGATACTGTCTATTTATTTTTAAGGCTGGATGGGTCTCTGCTTGTATGAAAGATAGATGGCAGGTAAGGACAGACGCAGCAGCTGCGGAAAAAGACTTCCGAAGTTTTTTCCAAATAAACTGATGA
>CAMPJM010000732.1 GCA_946886805.1 uncultured Flammeovirgaceae bacterium
AGCTGGCATTGAAAGCGCTCTATTTTCATCTCCTTGACCTGGTCGATCTGACCTTAATCTCGCATATTGTTCTAAATCCGACCGTTGGTGCAGCTCCTGTATATCTACCTTTATCTGCAATTTTACAATCTGATAAATTATCTTTATAACTTCCTCCTTTTGTTATTCCTTTTTCTCTGACGAGTTCGGATACATTGCCAATCATATTATATAATCCAAGATTATTAATTGGTAAATCGAATACATAAAACGGGGTATTGCTATTAAGAAAATATGGCTCATTTTCTCTATCAACATTAAACATAATAATTTTTGTTTTACTTTTATTAAACTCTTTTATGTCATTAGCAATTTCTTTAATAGGTTTCTCCAAAGCATTTTTTTGTTTAAGATAGGAAGCAGATTTAGGGTTAACCTTAATTTCAGCAGTTGTAAATTTGACTCCGTAAGGATATAAACTTAAATCGATCCCACAAGCTGCATAAGTTTCCCATTCGGTTTCAGAAGGTAATCTAAACTCAAGAATGAATGGTTTTGGTGCTTGAAGTCCTTCGGAATTAATTTCTTTCTTATTATTTCTGTTGACAATATCAGACCTCCACTTGCAATAAGTCACTGCCTGCTCATATGTAATTCCTACAACGGGATAAAACCTAAAAAATGGGTTCGTAAAATAATCTTCCCGAGGAAGTTTGCTGTTATCTGGCTCCATCTGCTGAAACAATAAATCGGAAGAGTCACGCTTAACATAGTAAAGAAATTCAGCCCAATGAAGGTTCGTGATTTCAACTTCATCCATTAATTTATTCTTACTAATCCATACTGTGCCAGGATAAAACCTTCCTTTTTTGTATTCAAAGGGCAGTTCACCTCCTAACTCTTTTTGGAAAAACTCACCAACTACAGTGTCCTTGGGTAAACTATAACCTATGACTTTGGAGTCTGGGTAACCATCAAACCGATGAATATAAAACGAATTTATACTAATGTCGTTATGAGGCAAATAAGTAACAGTGCTTAATGCCCCCGGGTTTTTACTTGTCGGTACCATTCCTCCATAGTGAGGAGGAAAATTATAGGTACATGAACTGAATAATATTAACAATACAAATAGTCTCATTTTTAAAATATACTGAACTTTAAGAAAATGGCTGCTAACGTTTCAGCTATAATCTGTGGCGGATTAAAAGTGTCTCCTTCTTCTATCCGAGTAAAGGTTGTGAAAAGAAGAAAGGTCCCCGTCAGCTACAAAGCCTCCATGGATTATAGCCTCTGTTGGCAAATCGTGCTTTAGTAGTCAGCAATCAATGATTCGTAGGGTATCTTTAATTTCTCGTGAAGATTCCTGATCATCTTGAGCGTAAGTTTTCTTTTTCGGCTAAAAATTTCCGATACCCTGCTCTTATACCCAATAATCTCCGCTAAATCCTTATTATCCATCCCCATTTGTTCCATCCTAAACTTAATTGCCTCAATTGGATCTGGAGCGGCAATCGGATAATGTTCATCTTCATACTTTTCAATCAGGATAGATAAAATTTCAGCTTCGTCCCCCTCTTTTGAGTCAGCGGGGGCATGGAATATCTTTTCAAGTCTCTTTAGGGCTTGGTTGTAATCTTCTTCGGTTTTTATAGCCTTTACATCCATAGGTTTAAATTTTATCTGCGTCTACTTTATCGTAATCATTATGAGTTCCAATGAAACGAATAAACATCCATTGCCTAACATAATTTATGTCCACAATTAATCTGTACTTGTTGCCACAAATATTAAATACAACTCGTCCACTCTTCAAAATACTCGCATTTGCATAATCGGCCTTGATATCAGCAGGACTTTCCCATTTTGCCTTGGATGCTTCCTTGTACCAGGTTTTTAACTGCTCCTCTGAATCAGCATGCTTTTTCCAAAAGTCCCGAAGTATCTTTTTAGCAACTACTCTCATTAATTTTCATTATCCACGTCAAAGATAACAAAAAGTTACCAAAACGGTAATTTCTGGAAGCTTCTTATTTGCAGAAGGTTTCTGGCATGTTTGCCAACGTTTAGTGTAGTAGCCGTGCCGGGTTTAAAGGCACTTCACTTTCCGTCAGCACTAAAGATTGTAAAAAGCAGAAAACTTCCTGTCACCCAGGTCAGCCGGCATGGATACTACACAGTGTTGGCAAATCGTGCTTTTATTCACCTTGTTAAGTTGTAGTCATTAATTAATACCCCAGGTGATATATTTAATTTCTTTGTTATTTTCCGGATCATCTCAACTGTCAATTTACGTTTGCGGTTAAGTATTTCCGAAACTCTACTTTTCCCTCCAATCACATCTATCAAATCAATCTGTTTTAAATGCATCTCTTCCATCCTGATTTTTATTGCCTCAATAGGGTCTGGCGCTTCTATGGGATAGTACCTTTTCTCATAATCGTCGACCATTAATCCTAAAATGTCAGCTTCATCGCTTTCAGGTGTCCCAATTGGTGCCTCAAAGATATCCTCTAACCTTTTTAGGGCCAATCTGTAATCAGGTTCTGTTTTTATAGGTTTTATATCCATGATTTAAATATTATTAGCATCTATCTTATCATACTCTTTATGAGTCCCAATGAAACGGATAAAAATCCATCGTTTCGCAAAGTTAAATTTTGTTATTAACCGGTATGAGTTACCTTTTATATTAAAAACAATCCGGCTGTCTTTTAAAATACTTGCATTGGCATAAGTCTGTTTTACATCAGTTGGGGATTTCCAATCAGCGCTCATTGCCGTATCATACCAAGTCTTAAGATACTGCTCTGTGTCCGGCTGTTTTTCCCAATACTCTCTCAACGTACTCTTCGCAAATATTCTATCCATTCGTTTTCATCTGAATGCAAAGATAGCAATTATTCTCATATTGGGAACTTTTGTTTGCAGAAGGTTTCTCTGCATGTTTGCCAA
>CAMPJM010000733.1 GCA_946886805.1 uncultured Flammeovirgaceae bacterium
GTTCTGCAAAGCCTTAAACTTACCTCCGTTCCGCTACTGCGTTACTTGGAACAAAGAAGGATCCCGGTCGAAGTAGCAAGACAATTTTGCAGCCAGGTGAGATACGAATTAAACGATAAAACTTACTACGGCATAGGCTTCAAGAATGACTCCGGTGGTTATGAAATTCGCAACCCTTATTTCAAAGCCAGCAGCTCTCCAAAGGACGTTACGACGATAAGAAACAAGGCAGAAGAGGCCGTGGTTTTTGAAGGGTTTATCGACTTTCTTTCTTTCAAGGCGATTTACAAAAATCAGCCAGTGGATAAGAGTGACTTTGTGATTTTAAACTCCCTTGCCTTCTTTGAAAAAGCCCGTCCTTTTATGGAGAAGCATGAAGCAATCCGACTCTATTTAGACCGTGATGCAGCCGGGCAAAAATGCACCATACATGCACTCTCATTGAGTGATCAGTATAAGGACGATAGTTGTCTGTACCAACATCATAAAGACCTCAATGATTGGGTTGTGAACTTTGGTAAATCCCAAAAGAAAAGTTTAGGACAGAAGATACGGTAGCTGGAGACTAAGTAAAGAATGGTAGATATGGATCAATTTCTAAAGAAATCTTTAAGTCGGCTAAAGAACATGAAAAAGCCTGAATGCCTATTAAAGGCTGGAAGATTGCCTCTTTTGTGCAATCGGCAAGATGAACGGTTGTATCACAACCGAATTTGGCCGCCCTTACTCCGGAGTCGTGGGTGTTGATGATCAAATAATAATAATGGTTGAATCCGAGAAAATGACTAAGTGATGAGCGAACAAAATAATAACCGAACTAAATGGCTGCATGTGCGCCTAAAGCCAGAAGAGTACAATACGTTGCACAAATATTTCAGCAAAACAACCTGCCGAAAACTGAGTGAATATGCCAGAAGAATCCTGCTGAACAAACCTCTTACCACCACTTATCGCAACCAGTCTATGGATGACCTCATAGCAGAAATGGCCCTACTTAGAAGGGAGCTGAATCATATCGGAAACAACTTTAATCAGGCAGTAAAACGTCTGCACACGCTTAGTCAAATTGCAGAATTCAGGCATTGGCTCATAGCCTATGAGGTAGAGAAGAAAATCCTTCACAACAAGATAGAGGAGATCAAAAAACAGATCCTAAAAATTGCTGAAAAATGGTAGCAGTAATTAAAACAGGGCGTAGTATTCACCGCATTGTAAACTACAATGAGCACAAGGTGAAAGAAGGTGTAGCGGAATGTATTGGGGCAGTAAATTACCCTGTGGATCCTGAACAAATGAGTATCAATATGAAACTAAAATGCTTGCTGAAACAGATGGAATTGAACCAAAATGTAAAGCGAAACAGCGTCCACATTTCGCTCAATTTTGATGTGTCTGAAAGCGATCTTTCAAAGGAAAAGCTACTCGCAATTACTGATGGGTATATGGGGAAATTAGGCTTTGGAAAACAGCCTTACCTTGTCTACCAACATCATGATGCCGGACACCCACACATTCATATCGCGACTACAAATATTGAAGCGGATGGCAAACGAATCGACCTGCACCATTTGGGCATACGCAAGTCTGAGCCAGCTAGGAAATTCATTGAAGAATCCTTTGGTTTGGTCAGGGCAGAAGCACAAAAAAAGAAGGAATACAAGCTCGAAGCGATCAGTGCTCGAAGGGTGCAATATGGAAAATCCGAAACGAAAAGGGCTATTCAAAATGTGTTGGATCATGTCATTGCGAAGTACAAATATACCAGCTTACCGGAGCTTAATGCCGTGCTGAAACAATATAACGTTCTGGCGGAAAAGGGCAGCGAAAATTCAAGGGTTTTCCAGCATAGAGGACTGTTGTACCGGGTGCTGGATACAGATGGAAAACCAGTCGGTGTCCCTATCAAAGCAAGTGCTTTTTATAGTAAACCAACACTTATATCTTTAGAGGCAAAGTTTAAGGAGAATGAGGTAAGGAGAATATCGCATAAAGCAAGGGTAAAGAATGCTGTTGACCTTGCATTCCTAGGAAAAGAGAGCATATCCATCCAAGACCTGATGAAAGCATTAGAAAAGGAGGGGATCAATACTGTACTACGGGAGAATAAGGAGGGGCTGATATATGGTATCACCTACGTTGACCACATTACAAAATGTGTTTTCAACGGCAGTGCATTGGGAAAGCGGTACAGCGCCAAAGCTGTTCAGGACCGTTGCTTACAAGGGGTTCCATTCGAACAAAAACCGGGTTTGCAGTTGGTGGAAAAACAACAAATGCTGGAGCAAAATAATGTTCAGGCAGGGACCAATTCAACAATGTCCAAGACCACGTTACCTACAGAACAAACTAATCAAGTACCAAATGTAGGAAAGGCATTGGATGCACTCATGCAACCGGAATATACCAATGAGTATTTGCCGTACCACTTGAAAAAGAAAAGGAAGAAAAGAAAAGGTATTTCCAATAACCAATAAGATTTTGAGCGATGGCTACACAGACAGGGGAAAACGAGCAGGCGTTGAGGAAAATTTTGGACATGACCAGGTTGATCAGCATTGTGATTCTGGCATTGCACTTTTATTATTATTGTTATGCAGCGTTCAATGAATGGGGGATGACACACCACATGACCGACCAATTGATGGGCAATGTCAAGGGGACAGGGTTGTTCAGCGATTTCCATAAATCAAAGCTGATTGCTTTGGGTTTCCTGTTCATTTCCCTGATGGGGGCAAAGGGCAGGAAAGATGAAAAATTGAATTACAGAACAGCCATTGTCTACATCAATACAGGCCTGCTGATCTATTTTTTCAGCTACCTTTCCTTGCTGGTGAAAATAAAGATAACCTATCTGGTTCTGCTTTATATGGGACTGGCCTCAGTTGGGTTTTTACTGGTCCTTAGTGGCGGTGCTTTGTTGTCAAGAATTA
>CAMPJM010000734.1 GCA_946886805.1 uncultured Flammeovirgaceae bacterium
CCGTCTTGATATAAGAACCTGGCCAGAGGCATCCCCTGCATATCGTTTAGGATTTCTTCACTAGTAGGAAGAAAGGAAAGGAGATATTTCGCTCCCCCCAGCTTATTGAAAATACTAGAGATGAGTTCGAGTACCCTGTCTCTTTTTTCCGGTGAATTATATTTGCAGGGGTGTATTAGAACTGGGTTTTTGCAGCTCACATCAAAAGTATAGCAGCAGTCATTCTTTCTAAGAAATGTATGAAAGGCGCCTTCTGTTTGGGAGATTGATATAAACTTTTGAATACCGGCACTTCCCCAAGCATCTCTTGCTTCGACAAACCTTTCCCAGCTTTCAGCCAGAATTTCCCTGATATATATTTGATAGCTACATGAATCCTGGTTGTAGTAGAGGTAATAGTTGCCTTTGTACCTGAGCAACATACAGAAGAAATAAAAAGCCTGGAATGCCTTTTGAGGAGTAGCATATTCACCATAGCTTCTCCAGTCTGTCCCATTGCTTTCAGCGTTATAAAGCACAAATTTGTAGGCTCCCTCCCTGATATACCTGACAGGATAGCTTTTTACCAGTCTAATTAGCTTTTCAACAGAGGCCGGGTCGGTACCGCCAAGTTGTTTTATTGTTTCTTCAGGAATATAGACAACCCCTTTTTGATTGTTGCAGACATTAGCGTTACTGCTCTCTTTAAAAACAATGTATTTATTCTCCCCATAATTTTCAGGATTGAGCGCTTTTTTTAAGATTAAAAGATAGTTTTCCTTAAAGGCTTTTTCTGCACCTTCAGCACTTGCAAAACTTGAAGTACTGACGAATAGAATCAGTTCTTTGCCCAATGAACCAGGAGAATTATAAAACCTGTTTCGGCATTTAATCGAATAATGATAGCCAAGACCATTAGTAACGGGATCTTTTTTCTGTAACACAATATCTCCGCCATGGCAAATCTCGAGGAATGGATAACCTTTGTAAGCAAGATTGAAAAGGCAATCGATGATTGATCTTCCTTCCGCTTCATTTTGTATTTTCTTTTGAAGCGGACTATAGGCAATCATTTCGTCTTTGTTTACTAACCGATAAACAAAATTTCCTTTCCTGCTATTTTCATCCAACCTGATAAATTGCCTCAATGCGGAAGGTTCAGCATCAACCAAAAGCTCGTTGACCTGTCGTTTTAGTTTTACTAATTTTGTAAAAGACTTGCGGATAGATTTGTTCGCCGCAGATAGCTTTTTGGATTCCTTAGGATTGATAAAAACAGAAAGGTTTTCATCTTCATCGCTTTCAAGCAGGAATCGCTTATTTTTTTCCTTAAATTCAAGCTTTGATAATCCCCGATAAAACTTTTCTGAGTGCAATAAAGCGTCTTTATAGCTTTCAAAATCTCCTCCGCTTTCGAATAGCAATTTTTCGTCTTTTGCCAGGCCTAGGTCATATCGGTATTTCCATCGATGCGGCAACTCTTCTACGGTCAGGAAATACTGATGCTCACGAACGAGTGTAAGAATGGAGTTTGCTTTCTTAAGTGCCTGTTCCTCCAGGCCGTAAACTGATGTGGTTACCGCCTGAGCCACTCCTTCATGAAAAATTTGGACATGATATTTGCCGCTTTCTTCGTCGGGGACGGCCTTATAATTCTCAGCTCTCATAAGAAGGGAGATAAGCAATTTGCTGTCTTCCTCAGCTTCCTCTTTGCTGTCAAATTCTTTTGTCGACCTGAACTTAAAACTGTTTTTTTTGTCTAAAAGCTCAAAAGTAAATTTGTCAGGCTTACCTTCAATGTTGTCGTCGATATTGGTCTTAAAATTGTCAAGGTCTATAAATGATTTTCGGACATCTTTCAGAGGATTTTCAAACAGTTTTCCGATCGGTTTATCCTTTTCTACGACATCCCAATGCCTCTCCTCATTAATGTGAGAAACAAGGTTCAGGGAAGAATTTAATACTTGGTTAGGATTAACAAAACTTTTTCTCGAGCGCCGGATTACCTGATTGGTGAAATCTCTAAGCTCAGCCTTGTATAAATATTTGCTTATAAATACATCTTCATTAGAAGGTGAGGAAGAAAAAGCTTTTTTTAAGGAATTAATGCCACTTTCTGCCTCATCTTTAGACTGATAAGTGAAGGGACTTGAAAAAACCTGGCCATTCTCCAGCTTTAAATGAAATGAATACTTCTTTAAATGATCATCAAAATAAACGGAGTAATCACCCGTCGTCGCTGCCGTCTTAAAAAGGACTTGAAGTGTTTTTATGGCATCGTCGAATTCGAAAGGTTTATCACTTTCAAATAAGGTAACTCCTTCCATTGCAACATGAAGATTGTAAGTGTCTTCATATTTATAAACCTCGAAATTGCACAGGCTGTGCTTCTTCCAGTCTTTAATTCCTGTGAGCGCTTTAAATCTTTTTTCAAGTCCTGAAGTATTGTTGTTATTCCATCCGTTTCTCAAATAATCGTAGCCTTTACCCCGGGTACTGCTCAATTCAGGATAATTCTTCAAAAACTTTTCCTTTGCCTTAATAGCTGATGCCTGTAGCTCCGCATCTTCCATAAAGTCATAGGAAAGCAAAGCAAAATCTGTAAACCTTTCGGAGAAGCGCGCCAATAAATGATTCAAAAACCCATCCCTTCTCTCAATGTACAATTTCTTGTCTTCAATAATCAGCTGGAGATATTTCGAGTAGGAGGTGAGGTTAAAATCTAAAGTAAAAGAAAATGAATTAGAGCCCGGATTATTTACTTTGGTGTAGTTTTCTTCAAATGTTCCAATGTATTTGACCGTTGAAGCTGCTTGTACTGCTTCTTCTTTGGATTTATAATATTTGGTGCCAATCAAGGAAAAATCCTCCGAAGCTACGTTGATGTAGTAGAAAACGCATCCGTTTGATTGCTCAACAAATTCAACTGAATAAGATTCATGAAAAAG
>CAMPJM010000735.1 GCA_946886805.1 uncultured Flammeovirgaceae bacterium
ACATCAATTTTTTTTCGAAAAGAAAAAAATTGACTCGCGATGACGAGGTAGTTTGAAGGTTTACTATCACCACGTCATTGCCCCGAAGGGATGCCTATGGCACAAACGGCGGTTCCGCAACAGGCCATGTCACTAAAACTACACCTTTCAAAACACTGTTGAAGTAGTGGTATGCTAAAAGTGCGGCAATCCCCTAAATGATTGCTCCTCTCTTCGTTTTCAGGGGATCGCCACATCAATTTTTTTTCGAAAAGAAAAAAATTGACTCGCGATGACGAGGTAGTTTGAAGGTTTACTATCACCACGTCATTGCCCCGAAGGGATGCCTATGGCACAAACGGCGGTTCCGCAACAGGCCATGTCACTAAAACTACACCTTTCAAAACACTGTTGAAGTAGTGGTATGCTAAAAGTGCGGCAATCCCCTAAATGATTGCTCCTCTCTTCGTTTTCAGGGGATCGCCACATCAATTTTTTTTCGAAAAGAAAAAAATTGACTCGCGATGACGAGGTAGTTTGGCATTCCCGAAATAAAAGTACCGCTCCACAAAAAAACTTAAAAAATATTCTACCAGGAGCCGAACATAGTATCCAAAATTACCGTTAGATTTGTATAAATATTTAAATTATTTTTTTAACTATATCCTTAAACCGCCACTATGAAAAAACATTACTTCTTTTCTCTTTTTCTAATGCTTTTGTTTGCTTCTTCCGTCTATGCACAATCGGTTGATAACGAACCTTGCGTATCAAATCTATGGGAATGGGCTGTTCCTGTAGCAACCTCTGATGACAACAACTTTAATAGCTCCATCTACGTGGACGCAGCAAACGACCTCTATGTGGCAGGATTGATAACTGACCAGATTACTTTGGGCGACACTACTTACCAGAACACTGGTAGCGATGGATATCTGGCAAAATATAGCGAAGGAGGGGTGTTGTTATGGTCTGCTCACGTGATCATTTCAGGTTACAGCTCTCATTTTAAGCTCACAACAGATGCTTATGATAATGTATATATATCAGGAAATTTTTCTGACACCCTCTCAGTAGATGGAAGTAGTATAGTCAGCAACAATGGGTCAGAAGATCTGTTTCTTATTAAATACAATCCAAATAAGGAACTGCAGTGGGTGAAAAAATTTGGAGGAAACAATTCTGACACATTTGGAGACATCGCCGCCGACTATCTGGGAAATGTAGTATTAAGTGGAAGTTTTTCGGGGTCAACTGATATCGACGGGCTGCCCATGAGCAGCGCAAACGGCCATGATTTCATCTTTAAGATAAATAGCGCAGGTAATGTCGATTGGTTGCAACAGTTTGGAGACTCTTATATTTGGGGAACGTCCTTAGCGGTAAAAACCAATAATAACATAATTGTTAGCGGTGTATACAATAGTTTGTTTGAAGTACAGGGAACTTTTTTGCAAAGCCCGGCTTCTCCTTCCTTTCCGGAAGCCGATGCAGCCTTTTTAGCAGAATTCTCTATAAATGGGAATCTGGTATGGCTAAAACAAGCCAATACAGGAAGCAATTCAAAAGTGGTGCTTGAGTTGGATAGAAACGATGCAATTTTTCTTGGCGGCAACTTTTTTGGTGATGAATTTATAGTTGGCGACAGCACGCACACAGGACCAGCCGGTTATGTCTCTAAATACGATCCATTGGGAGAACCACAGTGGTCGAAACAAATTGGTGATTTCTACTTTAACTGGGTCAGTGGCATAGCTGTAGATGCTGCTAACAATTTATTTATAAACGGTGTACTTACTTCTTCGATATCATTTGGTGGTCAATCCTATGCTGGCGATGGAGGTTTCATGGCAAAATTTAGTCCCGATGGTGAGGAACTCAAATTATGGAGCACAGGGGAATTCACGTACGACAGAGCCGACTTTCTAACATCAGATTTACAAGGAAACGTATATTGCACAGGTGTATTCTCCGGTTCTGCCCTTTTTGGTGAACATTTGATAACGGTAGAAGAAGGGACCGTAGATATATATATGGCAAAAATGGGAAATGGCTCTCCTCTTTTCTTCGCAGAACCTCAAATTGCCTCCTCAAAAATTTCATTTTCCAACATTGGGAATGGAAGTGTAGACCTTTCCTGGACTAATGGCGATGGCATGTCAAGAATTGTAATCGCCAGAAAAATGGGCAAGGTAAATGTAAGCGGGATTCTTGATGGCACCTCTTACAACGATGGAGCAGGTGCTTTTGGAAGCGGCACTCAAACTGGGAATAAACAATATGTGGTATACAATGGAACAGGGAATTTTGCCACAGTAAGCGGATTGGAATCAAATAAATTATACAGCTTTACGTCATTGGAGTATAGTGAAGATGAAATGTGTTCCAATTCCATCAATTATAAAACTACGCAAAACAAAATTTCCTATTTGACCACGCCAGGTTCCAGCTTGGTTTCAGAAGGTTTGGTTGTTTCTCCGAATCCGGTAGGCGAAACCATGAACATATTCTTGACAACAAAAACACGGGGCGAAAAAACACTGGTACTAAGGGATAAGCTGGGAAGACCAGTAACGTCTTTTGACATAAATATTACGGAGGATGCTACTCAAGCGTCTGTAAACCTTTCAAACTATAATCTCAGCGCAGGTATATATTATTTGACCTTTAGAAATAAAAACAAATCAAGCGTTTTCAAAATGATAAAAAGATAGGATCGCCTGCTGCACGAGGCCCTCTGTATCCTATCACTGATAGTCAATTTCATATTCTTTCATATTGAAGAAGGTGATATTGACTATTTAAACAAAAAGTCGTCTAATCACAGTTGTTTCTTACCTTCTACCGTTATCACTGATCCCTCTGCCAACATCACGGATTTAGGTTCCATTGCCGATAAATCAGAAAATGCTTCTCCATAAACCCCACCAAAATCCACCATTATTTC
>CAMPJM010000736.1 GCA_946886805.1 uncultured Flammeovirgaceae bacterium
AGGTATTCTTCGCCATTTAAATGCTAAAGCACAAAATTAATTAAAACTGATCAAGATATTAAAGGTTGCATCAAAAGACACAACCCTGAGTTGTTAAATTTAAAGATTATAATAAAAGCCAAGATAATATTTTAGGAAGACTTTTGTTTAAGAATAGCTTTATTAATTCTTTTTATAAGACCTGGGCCTTCATAAATAAACCCTGTGTACAACTGCACAAGCGAAGCCCCCGCATCCAATTTTTCAAGAGCATCTTCAGGACTATGGATTCCCCCAACCCCTATTATGGGAAATACTCCGCCCGATTTCTCGTGTAGATATTTAATCACCTCAGTACTACGACTTTTGAGTGGTGCACCGCTTAGTCCTCCCATTCCAATTGTCTCTATCTCTTCGGAAGAAGTATTCAAATTATCCCTATTTATCGTAGTATTGGTAGCCACAACTCCGTCTATTTTTGAATCCAATACGATGGAAACGATATCATCAAGCTGTTGATTGCTTAGGTCAGGTGCTATTTTTAAAAGAATAGGCTTAGGGGCTGGTTTTTCGGTATTTAATTGTTTCATTCTCAACAACAACTTCGTTAAGGGCTCCTTCTCCTGAAGCTCACGAAGATTGGGCGTATTAGGTGAACTCACATTTATTACAAAATAATCGACCAGCTCATAGAGTGCATTAAAAGCTAATTCATAATCCAAACCGGCTGTTTCATTCGGAGTTATCTTATTTTTACCGATATTCCCGCCTATTAGAATGTTCGATTTTCTCTTTTTCAACCTCGCTACAGCAGCCTCCATACCTTCATTGTTAAATCCCATTCTGTTGATCAAGCCTTGGTCTTTTGGCAATCTAAATAAGCGTGGCTGTGGATTGCCCGGCTGAGATTTAGGAGTAATGGTACCAATCTCTATAAATCCGAAACCAAGACAAGCAAGTTCATCAATTAGCTTTGCATCCTTATCAAATCCAGCCGCAAGACCCACAGGGTTCTTAAATTTTAGGCCAAACACCTCGCGTTCCAGAGACTTGTCCTTAAAATCATAGATTTTCTTAAATACCGCTTTTTTACCGGGAATTTTAAATATCCATTTTAATAGGGAAAAGGTAAAATGATGGGCTGATTCAGCGGAAAGCTTAAATAGCAAAGGCCTAAGAAAGGATTTATACACGGTCAGATTTTTATGCCCAAAGATAATGGAATATTAGGAAAGTAGCAGGAAGTATTCGGAGGAGTTATAATTTAGATCAATCTTTTAACTCATACGTCCGCAAAGGAGTATTATTATTACAAAACAAACATTTTCGCTTCCGTCTTCTACAAGTGCGATACAATCGCACAACTCATACGCCGTCGTTTTAAACGAAGGCGATTATCTGTGGTTAAGTTATGCAAGACTTCCGAAGTTTCTATAGGGTAAGATTTGCTTATTTAGGCACTGGGCTACTTTTTGAAGCCAAACTTCTGAAGTCTTAGGGTATGCCCACTGCAGTTTGCCCACTGCTTACTTTGCTCTGTCTACCGTCTAAAATCTATCATCTACCGTCTATGTTTCCCTCCTCTAGGATGAAACTCAAAAATTACTTGCCTTAGATAATCCCGGTCAAGATGCGTATAAATTTCAGTTGTGGTAATAGATTCATGACCGAGCATTTCCTGAACGGCCCTTAGATCTGCCCCGCCTTCAATTAAATGAGTCGCAAATGAGTGCCTGAAAGTATGAGGACTGATGTTTTTATTTAATTCAGCCTTCCTCGCTAGTTGCTTGATGATAGTAAATACCATCACACGCGTTAGAGATTGGCCTCTTCTGTTGAGGAATACGAAGCTTTCAAAACCGGCCTTAATAGTAAGGTGACATCTTACTTCTTCGAGGTAGATCTTTATAAACTTTAAAGCCTCTCTTCCAATGGGCACAAGCCTTTCTTTGTTCCCTTTTCCTAATATTTTTAAAAACCCTATGTCAAAGTAAATATTCCCTATTTTAAGGTTTGTAAGTTCGGAAACCCTCAAGCCTGAGCTATACAAGGTTTCCAGCATGGCTTTATTTCTGGTACCTTCGGGAGTTGACAAATCTATGGCGGCAAAAAGCCGATCAATTTCATGAACAGCCAATGTATCGGGCAACTTTCTGCCAAGCTTTGGCGCTTCGAGCAAAGTAGTGGGGTCTTTAAGGATTACCTCTTCGTAAAGCATGTACTTGTAAAATGCTTTGATCCCGGAGATTATTCTCGCTTGGGTAAATGGACTCACGCCCAATTTATACAAATAAGCGATGAAATTTTCAAGGTCACTCCCCTTAATTTGGTCTGGATTGATTTCTTCATTGGAGATTTCTATAAACTGTCTTAGTTTTACAATGTCATGGACGTACGCTTCGACAGAATTTGAAGCCAGAGATTTTTCCAGTTTCAGGTAATGCTCAAAATGCTTTATATGAAAATCCCAATGCATGGCGCAAAGATAAGAAATGAATGGGTGAATTAAAGAATTAGTGAATGAGGGAATTAGCGAATGAGTGAATTGGTGAATTAAGGCTTCAAACTTCAAATTCTATTTTCAAATTTCTATTTTCTATTTTCAAAATAAAAAACAACATGAATATAACTATAATAAACGGCCCAAATCTAAATCTTCTCGGTGTTAGGGAAAAAGGAATTTATGGAGATCAGCATTTTGAAAAATTTTACGAAAAGCTAAAGGCCGAATTTCCCCAAACAACCTTTGATTACTATCAATCAAATATTGAAGGCGAACTTATAGATAAATTACATTCTATAGGATTTGAAGAAGGAAGAATTATATTGAATGCCGGCGGTTATACCCATACTTCAGTAGCCATCTCCGATGCCATTGCTGCAATTACTACCCCGGTTGTAGAAGTACATATCAGCAATATCTACAGCAGGGAAGATTATAGACA
>CAMPJM010000737.1 GCA_946886805.1 uncultured Flammeovirgaceae bacterium
TTTATCACGCTTTCCTATTCGGATCACAAAAAGCATTTTTTCTTTTGATTTATATTATTAAGTTTGTCTTAACTTTTTTTAACTAAACCAGCTTTTCTTATGGAGCCTATAAAAATTTATGGCCGTCATGGCAATGTAAATGCAGCAAGAGGAATAAACCAAGACACTCAAAACCATATAGGTTTGGAACCCACCTCTCTTTATGCTGAACATATATTTATCATCAGCCAACTGCGGGGAAAATCAAATAATGAATTACTGGAAATTGCCTTTAGCACATTGAGCAATTCTGCGTATGGTTTTGATATCGCTGAGCATTTTGGAAAAAAATACGGGGGACACAAAAAAATTTGCTATTAACAAATGGTATAATGATTATTTTAGCGGAAAATCTGCTTTTTTTAATGCTATAGAAAAAGAAATTCAGGCACACCATTCTAGCTTTCATTATTACAAGGACAGGATTGATGTATCTGCTGCCATTAAAAACAACATGCCCTCCTTCCGCATGTCTCCGTTTAATATGTCAGAAACGATAGCCATAGGCGGTATACAGGAAGTGGAAGTTACCAACCTCTGGCTAAATCAGGAATTTGGGTATGACTATTGGGACGGAAATGGACGGATCCATGCAAAACCTCATTCTACGACAGTTAAATTTCAGGTCTTACTAAAAGACTGGTTCGGGGTAGAAGAAAAAGATTTTACCAACTTCAGACCAGCGGCTCTGCTGGACCGCAGGGGCTTAACGGCGATGTGGATACTACAGCACCAAAGGGGCTATCGGCCATTTATCACAATTTTCGAGTACATCATCACCATGAAAATAAACTTAGGCACAACATGCGCGTACAATTAAACTGTTTAATACTTGCGGTTTTTTTATTCATATCTGCCTGCATAAGCCAGAACAGCAAAAAAGAAAAGCCTGCGCTGATAATAAACCATGTATTTACAAGCGGTCTTCCTGATCCCGATGTACAAACACTACCTGATTTCCGCCATGACTATTTTTATGTATATAATTATACAGTAGCTGAATTTCCCATGATTAAAAATTTCATCGACACTTTATTTATCGATACAGCCTATGATGCTCATACTTATCATTTTATTGAATATGACTTGGAATATGGTTTGCCAGATACTTTAGAGCTGAAAAACCCTTCTCATACAATAGCGGGCATGGAATTAGGAAGTGGAAAACACAACAAGTTCTTTATACTTAGTTTTCGCTTTGTCAAAGGATTTCTAAGTAAATCTGATCAAATCCGCCCCGAAAAACTAATTCCCGATAGTTATAGAATAATTACTTATGATGGAAACGAAAGGGATCAGCAATATTTCCTGAAAGACAGCGTGAACGGAAATTTGGTGGAAGTAGACAGGTCGGTAGTGTCAATACCAGATAGTGGCATTAGATAATGATCTAGAGGGGGCTTCGCTTGCTATTAATTAAGCTCCTTTATACCTCATCTTTAATTCTTCTCCTGAAGAATGAAGGCTTATTATCGCCTTAACTAATAGCGTTCCTGAGTCTCCCACAAGATGCCGGAGGAATATAGAAGCTCAAATGCCGACTTTAATACCCCGAAGCCCTCTGAAAAAGAGGGACTCTGAGGGCTAAATTTTCCGGATTAACCGAACAATCGTCCAAATAACGGAATGATCTCTTAATGCCTTCACTACGTATAGCTCTTCTATAAAACTAATGCAACTTCGCATCTCCATTCCCGTTGTTTTAGAAAGCTTTCAATTTCAACATTATTATTATCCCTATCTTTGAAGGCGATTTTACAATAATATGCTCTTAGTGATAATAAGCAGCAGTATTTCAAAACACTTATGACCGCAATTTTAGATGTACAACAAATAGGAAAAACCTATAGCAGTGGTGAAAAAGATCTTACAGTTTTACACGATGTTAGCTTTACCCTGCATGAACAAGACACTTTTGCAATTGTAGGGCCATCCGGCAGTGGAAAAACAACATTATTAGGCTTGTGCGCTGGCCTGGATACCCCAGGAAGAGGCTCAGTTACTTTGTGTGGAACTTCTATAAATGACCTAAACGAAGATGAAAGAGCGATACTCCGCAATCAATTTGTTGGTTTTATTTTTCAAAACTTTCAACTTATACCCACCCTGACTGCCTTGGAAAATGTGATAGTCCCACTAGAGCTTCAGGGGAAAAAACATGCAAAAGCGGTGGGAATTGAGCTTTTGGAAAAAGTGGGATTGACAGAAAGGCTGCACCACTATCCTTCCCAATTATCTGGAGGCGAACAACAAAGGGTATCTTTAGCGAGGGCGTTTTCAAATAATCCCAAAATTCTCTTCGCAGACGAACCCACAGGAAACCTTGACGATGAAACAGGGGAAAAAGTAATAGACCTGTTGTTTGAATTGAATAAAGAAGCCGGAACTACCCTTGTAATAGTAACGCATGACATGGAATTGGCAGAGAAAACCCAACGCGTATTACGGCTAAAAGGCGGAAAAATTATTTCGGACCAACGGGCTACATCACTTTGAAATTAAAATCACAACCTCTTAGAAAAAGATGGCTTTTAAAAATGGCCATTAAAGACGGTCAGGCAAGTCGCAAAAAACTTGTTTTATTAATGGCTTCCATAATTCTCGGCATTGCGGCCATTGTTGCGATTCAATCCTTTGGATATAACCTAAAGGAAAATATTGAAGATCAATCCAAGTCATTGCTGGGAGCCGATTTGGTCATAGACAGCAATACACCGATAACAGAAAAAGTACAGGAATTAATTGATTCTATTCCGGGGGAAAAAGCAATGGAAAGGAATTTTGCTTCCATGGTCACTTTCCCGAAAAATAATTCGACCAGGCTTGTACAAGTGAGAGCCTTAGAAGGCAACTTTCCCTTTTATGGAGAAATTAAATCAAACCC
>CAMPJM010000738.1 GCA_946886805.1 uncultured Flammeovirgaceae bacterium
CTATAGTGGTTTTAAACACTGGCTGTGAACTCAGCACCACATCGTTGGGGTTTCGGCCTTCAGGACGGATCTCATAGAGGCTGAATTCATACTGTGTCTCACCGGCTGAAGCAGGGGAGGAGGTGTTCCTGGGCAACACTGCTTTAAATATGATAGAGTCTCGCTGACATTTTAAAAAGCACAGGAGAACCTGCGCTAATACAGTGAAGCAAACCTAGAAGTAGTCGAGAAAATGGCCAGTGTTTTGGATAGGTCTTTGATGAACTGGTCTATGGCCAGAAAAATGAAAAAGTCCGCACCAGCATAGCGGACAACGAGCTTTTAGGTCTTTTCAATAAAACACAGCATCTTCTTGATGACCAGAAAAAATGAGACTGTAAATTAGACAGAATGAATCAATAAAAATTAATTATGTTTAGATTTCAACATTTTAAGAGATTTTTCGTAATCTGCATCTATTTGTTTATTCAATCGTTCAAATTTTGCTTGTTTTTCCGCTTCTGACATGTATTTTATCTCAGTTAGTGGCTGCCATTTTCGATTATCAGAGTTTAGTGAGTTTTCGATCAATAAGATGAAGCTGTAAAGCTCTTTACTAATGTCTTTACGAAATTTTTTTGCATCCCGATAGTAATGCATTTCGATTCCAGGAAAGCTTTTTTTAAGAGATTTGTTTGATATTTTTAAATCAATAACAGTCAACGATTCACTAATTTTCGACAACGATTTAAGGTCATCCTGAAGCTCAAGAAATCGTCTACCTTTATCAGCCTCAATCTGTTGGTTATAAATATCTTCCTGATGCTGTAAATAATAGTAAAAAACATATCTATTATCTGGATATAAGCTCCACTTTCTACTACTAATGGGTTTGTAAATGGCAAAGTCATTTATCTTTTGGATATAAATGCTATCTGAATCAGTATACAATAGAAAAGCCAGTTTATGATCATCTGTTCCATCTTCATTTATCGTATTAGGTTTTATCACAGTCTGATAAAATAGCATAATTGTATCTACACCTGACTTAATTAGTGTACCTTTCAGGCTATCAGCCACAGTATACGCATTGAAATTCTTTTTTGGATAGTCTTTTAATATCCACTCTTTTAGATTATTTTTTAACGTCTTGTAGTCACGTTTTAATTCTTTTACCGTTTGCGCTTTTGATAAGTGGGTACAAGTAATAAGTAGAATAGAAAAAAATATTATTCTCAATCTGATCATCATTGCGAATTATTTATAATTCTGACAGCTCCTCTGTAAAATGGTCTACTAAAAATTGAGAAAGCCTCTTTAAATCATTTCTTTTTGATTCTTTGGTATCCAGTGTTGAAAACATTAAATTTTTAAACTCCTGATAGGTTGATGCCCCTTTTATCATACAAAGCTTTGCTATCATTTCTGATATATCAAACCGCTTAACTTTCAACCAAATTTGAATGCCCGTGTCATAAGATATTTCAAGCTTGACCCTGTTATTGTCAAGCGATATTCCCGAATCACTCTTAGAAGTTACATCAAATCGAAACTTAGATATCAATTTTTCAAAAATGCCTTCTGCATCATTTTCAAAACCTTCATAGATTAAAAATCTTCCATCCATATTTATCAGTTTGAAAATATTCCGTTCGTAATACCTGTATTAAAATCATAACCATACTTTGACGCATTTTCTTTAATAAAATCAAGTTCTCTTTTAAAAAATGTATTTCCAAAACTGTCTTCGTACTTGAAGAACTTTTCTACATTACCGGAGGCTTTTGGATCAGACCAAATCACAATATCATCTCCTCTTTGCATGCTACTTTCGAGCCAGGGCTTGTTATAATGTTCCCAAATATAATCGTCGAAAGCTTTCATGCCATCTTTGATGCCTTGCGCGTCAAGGTCACCTGCTACTTTGCCCCAATTTTCAATGCTGAGCATATTAAACCCACCAGGATTATCAAACTTACCCGAGATCATGTAAACATTAAGGTCGCTGGCACTAAGTTCAGAATAAACATTTGCCAGTTGTCCCTGCCATCTTCCAATAAGTGTTGTTGTCTTATTAGCCTTACTCCAAATCATTCTATCTGCAAGATAGGATGGTTTGGTAACCAATTGCCTGATCAGTGAAGGAAACTTAATCCCAGTTTTAGCACCTTCTTCTATGATTTCCAGGACTCCTTCAGCAGTATTTCCATCCACAATATACTTCACACCAGCCAGCTTAGCAAGGATTTTCTCGCCTCCATACACCCAATAAATGTCTTGCAGGATTCCATTTAAAAATCTGCCAATTTCTTTGGTGCCTTTTGCGCTGTAAAGAATAATTTCATTAGTAGACTTTACCACTAATTTAAGCCCTGCGGTCTTACTCGCCAAAATGAAGTTTCTGGTGGCGATTGTCACTTTTGTTAAGTCAAAAACCTTGTCGCCGATCTTTATTACCAGTGCCGTAATCCCTGCTTTTGCCAACGCTTCGCCAGGAATTACGTCTACGATACCTAAAATATGCTCCCACCAAGCAAGTTCCTGCCCCGTACGCCAATGCTCTCCTGTAATCCAACCTTGTACCGCTCCGGCTGGAGCATTGACAACATCAGCAGTAAAATTTGCATAAGCTACTGCCCAACCTTCCTTGCGGGCTATCTTGTCATCCTGTATACGCAACCAGTTCACTACGCGGTCCCAACCATTAAGTTCTGCATCATATGCTTCCCAATAGGGGACTTTATAAGTCAACACAAGCAGTTTAAATAACTCGTCTTCAGGCACATTTGTCAAGTCAATCTCCTGCTCGAGGGTGGCATCTGCTGACAGCAAGAGTTTAGTTTGTATTTTAGTTTTATTGCTTTCAGAAATCCAAACTTCATCATAAATACCCTGGTTTTCCAGGTGTTCTTTTAATACTTTGGCCGCACGCTCTTTGTAGGGC
>CAMPJM010000739.1 GCA_946886805.1 uncultured Flammeovirgaceae bacterium
AATGCAAAGGGCTGTACCCTTTGCATTGGGATATCGCCCTTTCAGGGCTATGATTGCCCTCTGTTTTTGCCAGAGACGGCTGAAAATCCCAACCTATGGCACTTCTACCGCTTCATCCTCCCCGAAATGCTTCGGGGCAAGCTCCGTCCTTCTCCTTAAGGAAGAAGGATGGTACAGCAGTTGATATGGCAGCATCCTTGGTTGATATTTTTTTGGGTAGTTTTAAGAACCTTTAAACCTCTGGTTCAATACTTTTGATAACCTTTAAAACAACGGCAGCCTCCATGCCCCAGCGAGGCAAACTGTTTGTGGAAACCCAAAAAACAGGGATTTACGCTCCGTAGGTGCGTCCTGTTGGCTTAGTGCAAAGTTCAAATCATCAATCCACCTTTAAAGCAACAATTTTTAAATGCTCAAAAAACCTTTGTCCGTGCCTTTGGTGATTTTTAAAATAGCCAATGCAACGAGCAAACCAAATCATCAAAAACTTAATGAAATGGTAACCTCAAAAAAGCTCGATTTTATTATTCCCATTCTAATTTTGGAAAATATTAAACATCAGAACTAATCTTTAAATCATGAGTACATTTGTTATTGTTCAGAAATCAAACGGCCTTTATCAGTTCAGCCTTAGGGCAGGAAATAGAAGGGCTATTCTTATTAGCCCTGAATTTGCGAGCATTTCGATTTGCGAAAAATGCATTCAAGCCGTTAGGGAATACGCTACTGATGATGCCAATTTCTCCATAATGACCGCTCCTAATGGCGATTCTTATTTTACTCTTGAAACGTCTAATGGCAAAATACTGGGATCCAGTGTTATGTACACCAGCAGGACAGCTTGCTCACAGGATATTTTGGCTGTTAAAACTTTTGCACCCGAAGCTTTTATTGACACCTACTATGCCGGAGAGGTTTACTAAACTTACTGGTCAAAGAAAAACTAACAAGAATTTAAAAAGAGACGAAGCGCCAAGAACAACTGTGTTTTTGGACTGGCCTTATTTCAGATAATTCCCTCACTAAATTCGATCAGAAATAAAAACTACCCCTTTATCTGCATCCTGACCCCTAACAGGACGTTTCTTGCAGTAAGTGAGGGGAAGTTCCAAGGGAAGGACAGTCGTTATGCTAATAATTCACAACCCAGCTGCTTTTTGATTTGGTCGCTGTCGGGGGACAAGCGACCGGAGGTAATTTTAATGGCAGAGGATTATTCGGTGGCACATTTATTTTATCCTTTCTTTCTTTTACTTCTATTTTACAGACGGGGCATTTTTTCATAGCCGAATACCTACATCAAGTGGAAAGGCGGGATTGGCATTAAATTTTACTACGAAATAGTATTAGATATGCCCAATCGCTTCTATGAAATTGAGCGGCCCAGGAAAGAACATAAATTGCCCAAGGTAATTTCGAAGGAAGAGGTTTTGGCTGTCATGGCACATACCAACAACATCAAACACCGCTGTATTGTCTCTCTGCTATATTCTGCCGGATTGCGACGGAGTGAACTGATCAATCTCAAAATCAGTGATATAAATAGTAAAAGGATGCTCATTTGCGTAGAAGGTGCAAAAGGTATAAAGACCGTTTGACACTGTTGTCTGGCAAGCTGTTGACCGATTTGCGACCTTACTATAAAAAATACAAACCCAAAATATATTTATTTGAAGGGGAAAACGGTGGAAAATATTCAGGCACCAGTATCAATAAGATTCTACATAGAGCTTGCGATAAAAGCAATATAAAAAGAATAAGTACACATACGCTACGGCATTCTTTTGCGACCCATCTTCTGGAGAGTGGAACTGATTTAAGGTATATTCAAAATCTTCTGGGCCCTAGTTCATCAAAGACCCCAGAAACCTATACCCATGTAGCAATAAATATTTTAAAAAGTATAAAAAATCCTTTAAATTAGGTTTTTGTAAGGGAAAAGTATGTTGACAGTTGTCAACATACTCCTACGTGGTAGAGCATCCTCACAGATTGCAACTAATAAGTATAACTATGAAATTCAATTTGATCATTGTATTACTTTTTATTTTGGTATATAGGTCAATGGCACAAGAGAAACTTGACTTGAATGCATATTCGGATTGTGAGCTTTTTCCAGAAAAGGATAGTTTTGATCAACAAGAAAGATTTGAAGAAATAAAAAAACTGGGAGGCAAATCAGTAACTGTATATTTTGTTAAAGGGAAAAGCAATAAGATTAAAAAGAAATATACTGGCAATATCGATTTATCCCTGATTGAAAAGTCTGACTTACCGATGAGTAATCATGTTAGTGTTCTTACAGTTATTGAGGATTTAGGAGATGGACAAAGAAGAGCCAACTTTCCACTTACGGACGACAAAAATTTTAGAATTTATCTCACAGAATGTTTGAATGAATAAAAAAGAAGCTCTACAATCGAGTAGACGGCCGATGAGCTGTTAAGCCCATCGGTGCGCCTCTCACACCACCGTACGTACGGTTCTCGTATACGGCGGTTCGTCAAGCATACCATAATCGCTCTTTACACCGACTATAGCTTTGCCCTACTTTTAAGGATGGGCTATACCGATAGCTATCGGTACTCCCAGCCGAATTTTTAGGCAACGAGACGTTCAGTCCTTCATTAGTTTGCGAGACTCTGCCGTTATCCATAAGGTGACAGCTCATTACCACTAACTACTATGACCTCTGCTGACTTCTTGGCTCATAGAAAACAAGTCTATTCCAAGATCTCCCCAGGTAAGACACTTATCTTTCCCCCTATCTCTGCTACATCTACTCAACCCCACAATTCAGCACGGCCTTTGCAATGGTGTGCTTGCTCGACCACGGCAGTTGAGCCTCTGTATGTAGTTTCTGTTCGTCAGAACAGGGGTTTGCCGTTTGGCTTCCTTCAGTCAATGAATCGCTTCATCCG
>CAMPJM010000740.1 GCA_946886805.1 uncultured Flammeovirgaceae bacterium
ATCTCCTAATTTAAAATGATAAATTAGAATAATAGCAATTCTAATAAAAAAATTACACCTTATTTAGGATATAAAACGCCATTCTTCAAGGAAAATTTTATTGACTATGGGTTTAAAAGTACCGTTTTAGCCACGAATCCTCAGCCGTAACTATCCATGCATCCTGCAGTTGCGCTTTTGTTTGAACGAGATTATTAAAAGTGAGCGTATCTGAATGGATAATCCCCTCTTCGATTTTTCTTTTTATATCAGTTAAAGATGTCGTAAAAATTTCTTTTCTCCCAGCCGGACTTTCCTTCTCTAGAAATGCAATTTTTGTCCGATCCATAAAATTGATGAGCAACTCTTTGCCAAGTTCCTGCACATATTGGACTTGCTTGTCTATGGAACAGCCACTCGCTCTTACCATAGCCTCATCAACAGCTATAACAAGAAACTGATTATAAAGAATAACCGAAGAAGCATTCAAACCAGCACCATGGGCAGCCCATTCTTCCAAAAACAAATCTGTGTTATTTTTAATAAATAAAGCTTCTTCTGCTGAAAGCTGTCGATCTGCCTGGTAAATCCAAAGGCGGGAATCTTCAGGCATCTTTTCAAATTCTATATTCATGATAAATTGTCTTTAATAATAAAATCAAGAGTAAATCTATTTAATACAAACCTATAAACCTTGAGATTTAGCTATAAGTTCTGCCAGGTCAAGTACTTTTACTTCCTCCTCTTTATTTTTATTTTTTACTCCATCAGACATCATAGTCATACAAAAAGGACATGCTGAGGCAATTATACTTGCTCCTGTTCCTATTGCTTCTTCTGCTCTTTCCACATTCACCTCTTTTTTTCCTGGTTCTGCATCTTTCCACATTTGCGCTCCTCCGGCACCGCAGCAGAAGCCTTTGGTACGGCATCTTTTCATTTCAACTAACTCTGCATCCAATGCTTCCAGGACCTGACGGGGCGCTTCATAAATATTGTTTCCTCTACCCAGATAGCAGGAATCATGGTAAGTGATTTTCTTGCCTTTGAAAACGCCGCCACCTGCCATCTTTATTTTTCCTTCGTCTATAAGCTGCTGTAAAAAGGTTGAATGATGAATTACTTCATAATTTCCTCCTAGCTCAGGATACTCATTTTTTATAGTATTAAAACAGTGAGGACACGCAGTCACAATCTTTTTTATATTATATCCATTGAGCACCTGGATATTAGAAACAGCTTGCATTTGAAAAAGAAATTCATTTCCGGCTCTCCTGGCAGGATCGCCGGTACAGCCTTCCTCTTCGCCTAAAACAGCATATTTAATCCCGATGCTCTCTAATATTTTAACAAAAGCCCTGGTCACGTTCTTATACCTATCATCAAAAGATCCTGCGCAGCCTACCCAAAACAAAATTTCCGGAGACTCACCACTTGCTACCATTTCAGCCATGGTTGGCACTTTATATTCCATAAATTTTTCTTTTACATTTACAATTGTTTCAAAGCCTAAAAGTATCAGACATCTTCCTTATTTTTTAGACTGTCTGCCCATTTAAAACGATCTGCGGGAGAAAATTTCCACGGGGAAAAGCTTGTTTCAATATTTGAGAACATTGCATTCCACTGTGCGGGTGCTTTGGATTCCTCCATGGCAATATACCTTCTCATTTGCAGAATAATGGATAAAGGGTCTATGCTGACCGGACATGCTTCAATACAAGCAGTACAAGATGTGCAGGCATTAAGCTCTTCTCGTGTAATGTAATCGTCCAACAAACTTTTACCATCTTCAAGTCCTTTTCCGCCTTTACGCAAACCTTCACCCACTTCCTGCATTCTATCCCTGGTATCCATCATAATTTTTCGGGGAGAAAGCTTCTTGCCCGTCAGGTTAGCCGGACATTCTGCTGTACATCTTCCACATTCGGTACAGGTATAGGCATCCATTAAGTTTTTCCAATGAAGGTCATTTATGTCCTTTGCCCCAAACCTCGCAATTTCCGTGGGAGGAGCTTCCGTATCTGCCTGACTTATGCCCAGCATCATATTTACTTCGTTTGTCACCTCGGGCATATTCCTCATCTCTGTTTTTGGCTTTAAGCTCGCATAATAAGTATTAGGAAAGGCCAAGACAATATGTAAATGTTTGGAATAGGTGATATATACGGCAAATCCTAAAATCCCTATGATATGAAGCCACCAAGCGATGCGCTCAACTATAATTAAAGATCCAACGCTGAGACCCTCGAACATTGGCATTAAAAACGAACTGAAAAAGAATGTTCCGGTAGGAGGATAACCTTCTGCCCCTTTCTGCTGTAATATCTGGTCTGCGGCATTCATCACAAGAATGGCACACATTAAAGTTACTTCAATAATCAAAATGAGGTTAGCGTCTAACTTCGGCCAACTTGTGAGTTCATATGCATTAAATCGGCGTATGTGTAAAAAATTTCTCCTAATCAGGAAAATTATACAGCTCGCGATAACTGCAACAGCCAAGAATTCGAAGATATTAAGCGGCACAGCATAAAAATCTCCAAGATAGGGCGCAAACAACCGGTGAGTTCCGAAGAAACCATCCAGCACAAATTCCAGAACCTCCAAATTAATTACCAGAAAGCCTACATATACGAAGAGATGAAGAATAGCTGGAATTATTCTTTTGAACATTTTTTTTTGACCAAAGGCAACCAAAAGCATTTGTTTCAGTCGCTCACCGTTTCGGTCGCTCCTATCGATTGACCGGCCCATTAATATATTGGATCTAATACTACTTACCCTTTTCCATAGGAAATAGGTGGTTATGGCAATTATAATTAAAAAAAATAGCTGAGGTAAATAACTCATTGTTAGCGTTTTAGTATCTAAAATATATTTTTCTTCCCTTTATTTTCAAAATCTTTGAGTAACTCGGTGCCCTTGTAGATACTGATAA
>CAMPJM010000741.1 GCA_946886805.1 uncultured Flammeovirgaceae bacterium
TTTGTTCTATCCCAATAGGTGTCCTGCTGTCCTTAGCTTCCCAAATATGACGCATTGAAAGCACCAGCCCGTTAACTAATGAACCGACAGCATCTTTTATATTTCCCCAATAAGACATATTTGCTCCTTTCTTAGTCATTGCCTCCACTTTAGATCATCATTAAACGCCACAAGGCAGAAAAAAATATTAAAATAAGAGCAGCAGGTGTCAAATATTTCCAGCACAAGCTCATTAGCTGATCAACTCTTAGCCTGGGATACGTCCAACGAACCCACATTTGAACCAACACAGCAAGCAGTGCTTTGGAAAGCAACCAAAATACGCCCCAAATATGTCCTGCCATTGTCCCCGGAGTTCCGCTCGTCCATTCAGCCAATTTTATATCGCCGATATTCGGAAAGGGAGTATTCCAGCTTCCCAAAAACAAAATGGCACCTAACAGACTCACCAACAGCATCATTCCATATTCTGATAACATGATAATGGCCCATCGGAATCCTGAGTATTCTGTATGAAAACCCCCAACAAGCTCCGACTCTGCTTCGGGCAAATCGAATGGTGCTCTGTTTGCCTCAGCCAGGGATGCAATAAAGAATATAATGTAAGCAATAAAAAACAAAGGCATCCTCACGATATTCCATGTCAAAAAACCGCCTATATCCGTCACGTCGATACCGAGCGCTTTTATACCAAATAGATAATTGTGCTCCGGTTCTCCCGTATTAAAATAATTGATCCAGACCCCTTGCTGGAACGAAATCTCCTGCAAATTGAGGCTTTGAGAAATCATAACCACACATAGAACAGACAAACCAAGAGGAATTTCATAACTGACTATTTGTGCTACCGACCGCATGGCTCCAAATACAGAAAACTTACTGTTCGATCCCCAACCAGCCATCATTATTCCTATCACATCAAGGGACACAATAGCCAATAAATAAAAAACCCCTACTTCAGCAACAGATCCTGCAAAACCAGATGTGAGCGGCAAAACAGCAAAGCCTGCAAACACAGCCACAAAAATAATAACCGGCCCCAGTACAAACATTATTTTATCTGCAGCAGCAGGAATAATATCCTCTTTTTGAAGCAGTTTCATCAAATCGGCCACCGTCTGGATAATTCCTTTATAACCTACTTCCATTGGCCCAAGCCTATCTTGTATAAAAGCGGACACCTTTCTCTCAGCATATACCGCAAAAATGGTATAAATCAGTAAAAAAGGTAGAAAGAACAGAAAAGTGCCCATAAATACGAAAGCTTTTTGAATCAAATGCTAAGGTAAAAAATAATATAGAAAAAGTCTGAACTATGATTGTATATGATTAGATGAGGACTATGATTGGGAAACGAAAAGTCTGAACTATGATTTGAAGTGATTAAATGAAAGCTATGATTAATGAGTGGCTAAATTTGAAATACTCCTTCTAATTTTTGATTGAAGCAATTTTTTATTGATTCAACATGAATTTTCGATTAATTTCACCTGTCAATAAAAAAAATCATAGACAATCCTAAGATCAGCAAGAATTATAGTTACGACAGGAAAAAAAGTCTGAACTATGATTTGAAGTGATTAAATGAAGACTATGATAAATGGGTGTAGAATTGGAAATATATCTTCTAATTTTGAATTGAAGCAATTTTTATTGATTAACATAAATCTCAATTAATTTCACCTTGACTATAAAAAATCATAGTCAATCCCAAAATCAGTAATAATCATAGTTCAGACAACCAGCAAATGATTAAACAAGAATACAAACATTCCGACTTGACCCATAAAATTATTGGCTGTGCTATGGAAGTGCATAAGGTGTTGGGCAACGGATTTCAGGAGGTGATATACCAAAGAGCTTTGGCCATTGAAATGGTTGATGCCAGATTAAGCTTTAGCAGAGAACATGAAATGGATATTATTTATAAGGGAGAAAAAATTGGAGGTAGAAGAGTTGATTTTTTTGTAGAGGGCAATATAATGGTTGAATTAAAAGCCGTGACGCTATTAGAAGACGTTCATTTAGCGCAAGCTATCAACTATTTAGAAGCTTACGGTTTAGAAATAGGCCTCCTTATAAATTTTGGGAACAGGAGCTTGCAATTCAAAAGAGTTATGAAGCCAGGAAAAAAAGTTTGAACTATGATTTGAAGCAAAAAGTCTGAACTATGATTGTATATGATCAAATGAGGGCTATGACTGAGATGTCAACTCGCAATTAACACTTAGCGGAGATTATAACCCACGTGCAAATTACCAAGCGTTTAATTTTCTTCTTTTGAGCGTCATTAATCCTAATGATCAAATAGCTACCTTTGTGCTTTCGCATAAATTATTTTTTAATGACAACTTTTGCAGAATTAAACCTGTCAAGGCAGCTACTTAACGCCGTCGACGAATTAGGATTTGACCAGCCTACCCCCATCCAGGAAGAAGCATATCCGGTTGTTCTTTCAGGAAAAGATGTGGTGGGAATTGCGCAAACAGGTACAGGGAAGACGTTTGCCTATATGCTGCCCATTTTGCAGCAATTGAAATTTTCAAAACAGGTAAATCCAAGGGTATTAATATTGGTACCGACCCGGGAGCTGGTAATGCAGTTGGTTGAGAATATTAAGCGCTATTCCCAATTCATGAGCCTTAGAATTTTGGGGGTATTCGGAGAATCGAACATTAACGTACAAAAGGCAGCCGTTGCCGAGGGCGTCGATATCCTTGTAGCAACTCCCGGAAGGCTTTATGATTTAGTGCTAAGTCGGGCTTTGCAACTTAAAGAGATCAATAAACTGGTTATAGACGAAGTAGACGTAATGTTGGATCTGGGATTTCGTCCCCAACTAACCAACATCTTTGATCTCCTTCCCGTGCGCAGGCAAAACATTATGTTTTCAGCGACCATGACAGCAGATGTAGATG
>CAMPJM010000742.1 GCA_946886805.1 uncultured Flammeovirgaceae bacterium
CTCCAATGCTAAAACTACCACCGAACCAAATGTTGGTATTTATTCCACTTCTAAATTGTAGAACTGTCTATTCTGCATAGAGAGTGGTCTGTGAGGACACAAGACCACGGACGGTGGTGGTGGCTGAATCTTTTGAGCTAAATCGAGCAGAAAGTAGATTAATATTTGATTTTTTGACCACCGACCTTAGACTTCCGAAGTTTTGTCCCCATACGGCAGATGTTTTATAATGCACACGTGCTAAAAGATAAGATCGAGGCATAATTTACCAAACTTCGGAAGTCTTTATTTAGTCGCACCCCAAGGTCTGTGCCTCACAGACCTTTATAAAGCTCCAATATTAATTACTACCGAACCAAAGCCGACCGTTTATAATGATGCCGCCTTCAAGTTCGATATTCAAGATGTTTTGTTATGTCCCAAATATTTAAAGAGCCTCTTGCTTAACCCGCAATAATTGCTCTACTTTTTAAAGAAATCTGAAAAAAAATATTTCGCGTTAAAATATTTTTCCTTAATTTTATACCGATCGGTATATTAATTTCAATTATGGAATCTAAAGCAGCACAGACAAGGCAATATATTATCAGACAATCTTCTCCCGTGTTTAACACGAAGGGCTATTCGGGAACTTCCCTGCAGGATATAATGGATGCAACAGGCTTGACCAAGGGGGGGATTTACGGCAACTTCAAGAATAAGGAGGAAATTGCTTTCCAAGCTTTCGACTATAACGTAAAGCTTATAATTGATAAAGTGACATCCTTGGTGAAGAAGGAAAAAAATGCCGGAGATAAACTTCAGGCTATAATAAGATTTTATAAAAGTTACTATCTATCCCCCTTGATGATAGGAGGTTGCCCGATCATCAACCTGGCCATTGAGTCGGATGATACCCACCCGGGGTTTCGATTGAAGGTGGTAGAAGCACTTAACGTCCTAAGAAACTCTATTATGCATATTTTAAAAAGAGGTAAGGAATTTAAGCAAATAAAAAGTGATTTAGACATATCTCATTTTGCTACTATTTTTTTAGCCATGGTAGAAGGTGGGCTTATGATGGCTCGAACATTTCAGGAAGCAAAATATATGAACGATTGTATGGCGCATTTAACTTCTCTCGTAGAAAATATCAGAGAATAATTTTTTGGAATAGAAAAGACCGAATGGTCTTAAAAACAAGTATGGAAAAGAAAAATAAACACCCCTCAAAAGAGAAGGTCAATCGAAACGTTTCAAAGGTTTCTTTTAGTCTTGCTTTTATTCGTTTCACATTTAAATATCTGGGCCCATTATTTCCAGTTTTTGCTGCAAAAAAAGCACTGGCATTATTTATGACGCCCAAAAGAAGGAGAGAGAGCCAATTGCCATTACTTTTTAAGCGGGCTTATCTTACGGGAACTGCTTATAGGGATACCAGAATCAGAGGCTACATGTGGGGCAATACCGGAAAAATTGTTCTTTTAGTCCATGGCTGGGAAAGTAGCAGTAGAATATTTGAGTCATTTGTCTCTCCCTTATTAGCATCAGGCTATAGGGTAATGGCAATAGACGGCCCGGCTCATGCCGATTCTACTCAGAAGCAAACCAATATGGTTGATTTTGGAGATGCGTTGTATAAAATAGTTCAGAGGTTAGAAAAAAGCGGTGGCGTTTATGCTTTAATAGGTCATTCCTTCGGCGGTAGTTCGCTTATTAATATGTTATATAGAAGATCAACGCCAGGTACATTAAAAAAAATTGTTATAATTGCCAGTCCTTCGAGAATTGACAATATTTTTTCCAATTTTTTTCAATATCTTCACCTGCCTGAAAGAGTGATTAAGGAATTTAAGATCTTAATGGCCAAAAATTTCAACCTGAAGATAGAAGATTTAAAGCTTGAAAATTGGGTTCATGACCTTTCCCTGGACAAGGTTTTGATTGTACACGATCGTAATGATAAAATCATTCCCTACAAAGAAGCGGAAGCCCTGGTTCAAGCATGGAAAAAGTCCCGGTTTCTATTGACAGAAGGCCTGGGTCATAACAGGATTATGAAAAACCCAGAGGTAATAGATGAAATTATAAACTATTTGCAGGAAGAAGAAACAATAGCGTTTCATAAAATAGAAGTTAATCCCATTAATAATAAAATTATCGCAGAAAACTGATATGACAGACAAAAACAGAAGAAAAGCAATAAAAAAACTAGCTACAGGTTTTGCTGGTTGTGGTTTGGTACTGGTTGCTCCAGGTTTTATTACCTCATGCTCAACAAAAACTTCCGATAAAAAGGAAACGACAACCACCAAAGTTCAACCAACTGAGCCGACAGAATTGTTTTTCAAAATTTCGTTGGCACAATGGTCGCTCCATAAAACACTTTTTGATGGTAAGTTAAAAAACCTGGATTTTCCGGCGACCGCAAAAAATGAATTTGGTATAGATGCTGTAGAATATGTTAATCAGTTTTTTAAAGATAAAGCAAATGATCAACAATATTTACAAGAGTTAAAGCAACGCGCCGAAGATGTTGGCGTAGAAAATGTTTTAATAATGGTAGATGGAGAAGGCCATTTAGGCAATCTTGTTGAAGAAGAAAGAAATAAAGCAGTAGAAAATCATTATAAATGGATCGAAGCTGCGAAATTTTTGGGTTGTCATGCAATAAGGGTAAATGCTGCTGGGGAAGGGACGTCTGAAGAGGTAATGAAAGCTGCCATAGATGGATTGGGCAAGCTTTCAGAATTTGGAGCCAAACATGATATAAGCGTGATAGTGGAGAACCATGGCGGGTATTCTTCTAATGGCAATTGGTTATCGACAGTAATTGGACAAGTAGGTATGGATAATTGTGGCACTCTACCTGACTTTGGAAACTTTTGTATTGAAAGGACTGATGATGGTTGTGCAAATGAATATGACCGATACA
>CAMPJM010000743.1 GCA_946886805.1 uncultured Flammeovirgaceae bacterium
AAATGAATTAACCTTACCTGTTATTACAGGACACGATATCTCAGGTGTAATTGTGGAAATTGGCCCCGGGGTTGAAAATTTTAAAGTCGGTGATGAAGTTTATTATTCACCTGAAATTTTTAATGGACAAGGAAGCTATGCACAATATCACTGTGCTCGCGAATCTATCATCGGTCTAAAGCCTAAAAACATAAGCCACTTAGAAGCTGCAACGCTTCCATTAGGTGCTGGCACTGCGTGGGAAATGCTTGTTACAAGAGCACAACTTAAAATTAACCAGACTATATTGATTCACGGAGGTGCAGGTGGAGTGGGAATACCAACTATTCAAATTGCGAAAGCTATGGGAGCAACTGTATTTACAACAGCGAGAAAAGTTCACCACCCCTTTCTTCTTGAGTTGGGGGCTGATTATGTCATTGATTACGAAAATGAAGACTACATTCAGGCGATTAATCGATTAACTAACAATAAAGGAGTAGATGTAATCATTGATACTATCGGTGGCAACACGCTTTCTGATAGTGGAAAAATACTTAGTCAGTTAGGACAAGTAGTTACTTTAGTTGATATTGAAAAGCCACAAAACCTTGTTGCAGCTTGGGGGAAAAATGCAACCTATCATTTTGTTTTTACAAGACAAAGTAGAAATAAACTAGATGAACTGACTAAACTCGTAGAAAGTAAAAAACTAAAACCTGTTTTAACCAAAATTTTTTCTTTATCAGATATTGGTAAAGCTCATAACCTTTTGGAAACAAAAGCTGGTGATGATAATTTCTATGGTAAAATTGCAATAGAAATTGAACATTAAAGAATTTAAGTTTTTAAGCTAACCTGTTTTTCAATGCCAAGACGTTTCATCTTAGCAAATAAAGTTTTACCCTTGAGATTGAGTATCGTTGCTGCTCCTTTTTCTCCTGTAACCCTCCACTCGGTATGATTAAGAACATCTACAATATGATCGCGTTGCAAATCTTCGAAAGACTTAAAGTTATCAGTAGCTACTTTAATATTTGATTTTGGCATCCAACTACCGGGATTTAAAGTTGTACCATTTTCAATAATGACTGCCCGCTCGATTAAATTTTCCAGCTCTCTGATGTTGCCCGGGAAATGATAATCCGTTAAAATGTCTATAGTCTTTTTTGACAAGCGCTTGAACGCTTTACCTGCTTTTGCAGAATATTTTTCTAAAAAAAATTGCGCTAATAAGGGGATGTCTTCTTTGCGGGCTCTTAAGGGGATGTTATAAATAGGAAAAACATTTAAACGGTAGTATAAGTCTTCTCTAAAACTTCCCTCTTTTATCATTTCTTCCAAACGCCTATTGGTGGCGGCTATAATGCGTACATCTACTTTTATGGTTTTTGTTCCGCCAAGTGCATCAAATTCGCCTTCTTGCAAAACACGAAGTAATTTAGACTGCAAATCGACAGGCATTTCACCTATTTCATCAAGGAAAATTGTTCCACCATCAGCAAGTGTGAATTTCCCTGCTTTATCAGATAGTGCACCAGTAAAAGCTCCTTTTTTGTGCCCAAAAAGTTCACTTTCTATGAGTTCTTTGGGTAATGTGGCACAATTTACTTTTATGAGAGGCCTATCTTTTCTAAGGCTATTAGAATGTAATGCACTTGCCAATAGTTCTTTTCCTGTACCCGACTCTCCTGTTATGAGTACCGTAGCATCTGTGGGCGCTACCTGGTTGACTTGATTTAAAACCTTTTCATACGTTTTACTTTTGCAGATAATGTTGTCAAAATTAATTTTCCTTTTTATCTCTTCTTGTAAGTATTCGTTTTCATTTTCTAGACGCTCTTTTAAGGATTTTATTTCTTCTAATGCCTGATATAATTCCAAATCATGCATTTTTTTTGCAGTAATATCTCGTACCAGAGCGCAGTTATAATCTTCGTTATTATAGCGTAAATGATAGGCACTTATATCTACGGGAAATTTGGTAAGATCTTTTCGGGTTATCAATCTTTCGAAATTCACAGTTCCCTTTTGCTTTATTTCTGCAAAATGAGCATGCCAAAGTTCATGGTTAACAGAGGGATCCAAGCTGTAAATATTGGCAGTGCTTAATTCTTCTTTTGTATAACCCAACTGTTTTTTTAGTGATTCACTGTAGTGCAATAAATCCCCGTTACTGTTATAGATATAAATCAAATCCGTAGATTTATCAATAACCTCCTTAAAGAGACGAAGTGATTTTTCTTTTAATTTTTGTTCTGACACATCTTGAAAAACAAGAATAAACTTGTAAACCTGATCTTCCTTTAAAACAGGTTTACCAACGACTCTTATATATCGTTTTTGTTTTTCATTGGTTTCGAGAATTTCATCAAAAGCCATTGCCTTTTCTATAGCTCCATTGATGACGGATTTTACAAAATTCGTTTGAGCGAAATAATTGACAAGGCTTTCTGGAAGTAAATCATCTTTTTTCTCTGTATTGAATATCTTATGTGTTTGGTTGGTTGCGACCAGCGTCCCATCCTGCACGTTTAATTCCCATCCACCAACATTTGCTACGAACTCTGTGCTTTCCATTAAATTCCTTCGGAAGTTAAACTCTGTTGTATCGCTTATAATCCCCCAAGTCAATTTTTTTCCTTTATTTGAGAAATACGCTGAAAAAACCTCTACGTCAAAGAGTTTACCATTCTTGTCCCTATGCATAGTTTGCAAAACAGCTGACCCTTTATTTTCTATCAGCTGCCAATGCTCTTTCCATAATTTAGCATTTAGCGTTGGATTGATGTCAAGGATGGAGAGCTTTGTAATTTCCCCTTGTAGGTAGCCTAGTTTTTTACATAATTTTTTATTGGCATAGACGATTTTTCCTGTCTCATCCAACCAAATCACTTCATAAGGCAAATCTTCAAACAACAGTTCATTAGTAT
>CAMPJM010000744.1 GCA_946886805.1 uncultured Flammeovirgaceae bacterium
TAAGGCCTGTTTAGTGAATTCTTTTAGAAACCTTTTGTTTAATTTTATATAATTTTCTTATGTTACTAACTACATTATTATTGACTGCTGGTTTTGCCTTAATGGGAGCCGGAATTGGTGCAGGCATTGTTGCGATAGGCGCAGGCCTTGGTATCGGTAGAATCGGTGGACAAGCCATGGAAGGTATCGCAAGACAACCTGAAGCTGCTGGAAAAATCCAGACTGCTATGTTGATTATTGCGGCCCTTATTGAAGTGGTTTCGTTATTTGGTGTTGTAGTATGTCTTTTAATTGCTACAAACGAGAACATTACATTTTAATTAATTTGAACCAGGCTCTTTTGCATTAGGCAGAGAGCCTGGTTCTTTTATGAACAAAAAAGATTAAGCAAAAATGGATTTATTAACCCCCGGAATTGGTTTAATATTTTGGCAACTGATAGGTTTCCTTGCCTTATTATTTATTTTAGGAAAGTTTGCATGGCGTCCTATTACTGATGCACTTCGATCAAGGGAAGAATCGATAGAAAATGCATTGGCAGCGGCAGAACGTGCCAAAGATGAAATGGCATCGTTGAAATCTGAGAATGAAAAATTGATTCAGGAGGCCAGGTTGGAAAGAGACAAAGTTTTAAAAGAAGCATCTGATACTGCTAAAAGGATGATCGATGAATCAAGAGAAGAAGCAAAGAGGCAGGGAGATAAAATGATAGAAGATGCAAAAGCGGTAATTCAAACTGAAAAGCAGGCTGCATTAGCAGATGTAAAATTACAGGTTGCTACCTTGTCACTTCAGATTGCAGAGAAGCTTTTAAGAAAAAACCTTTCTACGGATAATCAGCAAAAGGAATTAGTAGCTGATTTTGTGAAGGATTTGAACGTAAACTAAATTAGTATAAAGTATAAATTTTGTTTTTGACGTCAGATTCATAAAGGACTTGCATCAGAAATAAATATTTAATATTAAGAATATGTCAGACAGAAGAGTTGCTTCCAGATATGCCAAATCACTTATTGAACTAGCGGAGGAAAAAGGTATCCTGGAGGAGGTAAATAATGACATGGCACTTTTTTCTGAGGTTTGTAACGATAGCAGGGATTTTAAATTAGCAATTAAAAACCCCATTATTAAAAATGATAAGAAATTAGCCATTTTAAAGGAAGTGTTTCAAAATAAAGTTAGCAAGCTAACAATTCTGTTTTTTGAACTTATTTCCAGAAAAAATAGAGAATCTTTTTTACCCGAAGTTGCCGAAGAGTTTCACAAACAATATAACCAATTGAAAGGTATTGTAGCTGCCGAGATAGTCACTACTTTTCCTTTGGATAATGCGCTTCGCGACCAATTTAGGAAGGTTGTAAAAGACATTTTTGATAAAGACGTGGAGTTATCAGAAAAAATAGACGAATCCCTGATAGGAGGATTTGTACTCACTGTGGGTGATAAGCAAATAAATGAAAGCCTTAGCAGCCAGTTAAAAGAATTGAAGCACGAGTTTACCAAAATACATAAGGCTTTCGACAAAGCTATATAAATTGTAAAGGCTTAAATGCCTTTTCCTATAAAATTAATTCAACATTAAAGATAAAATAATGGCAGAAGTAAGACCAGACGAAGTTTCCGCAATATTAAGAGAACAACTTTCAAATTTCAAAACAGAAGCCGAATTAGAAGAAGTTGGAACCGTACTTCAAATTGGAGATGGTGTTGCTCGTATATATGGCCTTTCCAAAGCACAATCAGGAGAGTTGTTAGAATTCGAAAACGGATTAAAAGGTTTAGTTTTAAACTTAGAGGAAGATAACGTAGGAGCGGTATTACTTGGCGATTATAAAGATATAAAAGAAGGCGATACTGTAAAACGTACCAGAACCATTGCATCTATAATGGTGGGTGATGGCATGTGTGGTCGTGTAGTGGATACCTTGGGCAATCCAATTGACGGTAAAGGGCCTATTGAGGGGGAACTTTTTGAGATGCCTTTGGAAAGAAAAGCACCAGGCGTAATTTTCCGTCAGCCTGTTACAGAGCCTTTACAAACCGGTATCAAAGCAATTGACTCAATGATTCCAATTGGCAGAGGCCAAAGGGAATTGATCATCGGTGACAGACAAACAGGTAAATCTGCTGTAGCCATTGATACTATAATTAATCAAAAAGAATTTTACGAAAAAGGCGAGCCAGTTTTTTGTATTTATGTAGCGGTTGGACAAAAAGCGTCAACAGTAGCCAACGTAGTAGCAGCACTTGAAAAAGGTGGTGCTATGGATTATACCGTTGTAGTTGCTGCCCCTGCTTCTGCTCCCGCTCCAATGCAATTCTTTGCTCCTTTCACAGGTGCTTCTATAGGGGAGTTCTTTAGAGATACTGGTAGACCTGCATTGGTGGTTTATGATGATCTTTCTAAGCAAGCCGTTGCTTACCGTGAGGTGTCATTGTTGTTGAGAAGACCTCCGGGACGTGAAGCTTACCCAGGTGACGTATTTTATTTGCACTCAAGGTTACTGGAACGTGCTGCAAAAATTACTAGTAGCGACGAGATAGCCAGCCAAATGAACGATTTGCCTGATTCTCTAAAAGGTATTGTAAAAGGAGGAGGTTCACTGACAGCCCTTCCAATCATTGAAACACAGGCCAGTGACGTATCAGCATATATTCCAACCAATGTTATTTCTATAACAGATGGTCAGATATTCTTGGAAACTAACCTGTTTAATGCCGGTATTCGTCCTGCAATTAACGTGGGTATTTCTGTATCGAGGGTAGGAGGTAATGCCCAGATCAAATCAATGAAAAAGGTAGCGGGTACCCTTAAACTTGATCAGGCTCAGTTTAGAGAGCTAGAGGCGTTCTCTAAGTTTGGATCTGACCTTGATGCTTCCACTAAATTGACTATTGACAGAGGTAGA
>CAMPJM010000745.1 GCA_946886805.1 uncultured Flammeovirgaceae bacterium
GGTTCAGAGGACTTCCTGAAAGTATCTCTTGAAAAGAAGTTCCAGTATCAAAAAACTAACAAAAAATGTGAATAAGAAGATTTTACTCATTTTAGCCTCCTTCCTGTGCACGTTTTGTGGGAGTGAGCAGACTGGCAAGAAGTTGGAAAGCAGCAGTAGCCAGGGTAAAAAGTTAAACGTTTTGATGATTGCTGTAGACGATTTAAGACCTGAATTAGGGGCGTATGGAAATACACTTATTCATTCGCCGAATATTGATAAGCTTGCCTCACAGGGCGTAACTTTTTCCAATGCTTTCTGTAATATCCCTGTCTGCGGAGCATCCAGGGCTAGCCTGCTCACTGGTACAAGGCCCACACGCTATCGCTTTTTAGCGTATGATGAGCGGGCCGACCAGCAGGTACCCAATGCAATACCTATTTCTCAGCTTTTCAAAAATGGGGGATATACTACACTCTCAAATGGAAAGGTTTTTCATGATAAAGAAGATCATGCCGAAAGTTGGGATGTAAACTGGAGGATAAAACCGGGGGGGATTTTGTCCAACTATGCTTTAAGTGAAAACATAAAGCTTCAGGAAACAGCTAAAGGACCGGCTTTTGAAAAGGCAAACGTTCCGGATACCATTTATACGGATGGTAAAATTGCCCTAAAAACCATTGAAGACCTGAAGCAATTAAAAACAGAGGGGCAACCATTTTTTCTTGCAGTAGGTTTTATTAAGCCTCATTTGCCATTTAATGCCCCCCAAAAGTATTGGGATCTCTATAATCGATCTGATTTTGAACCCACTAATCCTGAAAAGCTGCCGCATAATGCACCTAAAGAGGCATTTCATACATTCGGAGAACTACGAAAGTACCATGGTGTACCCAAGGAAGGTCCTATAGGTGATTCCTTGTCAGTTAGCCTGCAACATGGCTATTATGCGTCTGTAAGTTATGTAGATGCGCAAATTGGATTAGTATTGGAAGCCTTAGATGAGCTGGGCCTACGTGAAAACACAATAGTCCTACTATGGGGCGATCATGGCTGGAATTTAGGGGAGCATGGACTTTGGAGTAAACATTGTAATTTTAATACTTCCCTTTCCGCACCGCTTATTATTTCTGCTCCAAATATGTTGACAGGTCATAAGAGCTTGGTTATGACAGAGTTTGTAGATATTTACCCGACCCTTAGTGACTTATGTGGACTTGAAATTCCCTCTACAGTTGAAGGAAAGAGCCTTGCTGCTGTACTGGAGGATTCGGCTGCGAAGCATAAGGATTTCGTAATCAGTAAATACAGAGATGGTTTAACACTAAGAACGGAACAGTATGCCTACACTGAATGGAGAAAAGATGATGATTCCTTTGTTTCCAGCATGCTGTATGACCATTACAGTGACCCAATGGAGATGAATAATATTGTAAACAATCCTGAAAATGCTGCACTGGTCGATTCCCTTCAAAAATTATTGCATGCAAACAGAGGAGAAGATTATTTCAGTAAAATTGAAAAGGAAGGCATGTCAGTGAAATGAATGGTTTAAGATTTACTTTTACAAGGCGAGTTTATTTAATGTATTTATGTCCCGCTTACTAAATTAATCACCAAAAGGTTAAAATGAACAAATAATTTGTTAGTTTTTGTCTTCCCTATTTGGCAACTTACAGCAAAGAAGAAGGGGTGTATTCCTCCAGATCTGTACTTTGATATTAATTTATATTTTTATATGATGAAAGCGGACAAGTTTTTAAATATTTTTAATCAATAATTTGATGTTTCGAACCAATTCTTTTCTGGCTCTAGGGCTCGGCGGGATTAGCCCCAGAATGGAGCGTGAGGTTTTAAACCGAGTACCAAAAAAACTTCTGTACAGAGATATAAGCTTCCTGTTGAAATATGTTTTTTCCCCAAAGGATCCTGTTTAAAAACTACCTAGACTGTGCTCGATTAGCTGAGTTTAAGTTCTATATTGTTTATTTACGTGCCTTATTTTTTAACTTCAACAGGGTTTTTTGCTAGTGCAGATTGATAAATAGCTTCTTGAACTGCAAGGCTTTTTAGATATTCAATACCGTTGGTTTCAAACTCTTTTCCATCCATCAGTCGGTCTATAAAATGGCGCTGCGTTACGTAAACACAATCCCCTGCAAAATTTTCTCTAGAGAAGTGATATGGATGGTCTGTTTCGGGTTTCCCCAATTTTTGGATGGTAATTCGTCCATTGCTGTATAGACGGATTGTTCCTTCCATACCGTCTATTTGGAATTCGCCGAAAGTTAGTCGCGGATTAGGATAGTTTGGCTCGTTATAACGATTGGCATCCCACAAAGCCAACATATCGTTGTTTTCAAACTCAAAATTCACCAGCGCAAAATCTTCCCCTGCTATAACAGGGTTTAATTTTTTTAGATGGGCAAACACCCGTTTTATTTCCCCACCCAGGTATCGGAATGTATCAATAAAATGAATGCCATTTTCATAAACAATAAGCTTTGGGTAATTTCGGAAATAAGGCTGCCTCGGAATGTATGCATTTTCTCCCCAGCCATCACCCATCCGTTTTCGCCAATTCATGAAATGTACCTGTCCGATCATTCCCTTATCAAGCATTATTTTTATCTCTCTATACCAAGGCTGAAATCTCCAGTTTTCATGAACCATAAACCTTATTCCTGACTTTTGAGCACACTCTACTATTTTTTTTGCATCCTCAAAAGTAGGAGCCAGCGGTTTTTGGCATATCACGTTGACTCCTCTTTCCGCCGCATATTTTGTCATTTCCAAATGCGTTTCTGGCGGAGTGATGATATCCACAAAGTCTGGTTTCTCCTGATCTATCATCTCCTTGTAATCATTATAATGTTTCCCAATTCCACACTTTTGCATAATAGGTTTGGCTTTCCCAATATCTTTATT
>CAMPJM010000746.1 GCA_946886805.1 uncultured Flammeovirgaceae bacterium
CCACTTCCGATCAGCTCATTCCAAAAAATAAATCGTTGGATATAAGGCGAATTTGTAGATGATATATTATTGCTTTTCTTCTTTCTTTTAACGGAGCGGGGGTTTTGCTGAATGACATGCGAAAGCTCATGCGCCATTAAAAAAGATTTGGAGGCTGATTGGTCTTCACCTAGCCAGATGTGGTTTCCATAAGTAAACGCATGGGCGTTAATAGCTTCATTCTTCTGTGCGGATTCTCCCCCTTCATGCACCTTAACTTCACTAAAATCATAGCCCATTTTACTCCCAAAATAATTTTGTAAATCCGGACTAAGATTACTTCCTCCTGATGTTAAGCTACCTGAATTCAGGTCTTGGTTTTGGGCATTGGATTTTCCATGTTTATTTTCGGATTTCTGAATTCGTTTTCGATTCAGCGTGCCCTCGGCGGTAGTAGTGGAAACACCACTTACGGCTGACGCTACTTCATCGGCTTCTCTTTCATACATATCATTGGGCGCCCCTATGTCAACTCCCTTTTTCTGAATTTTTTCCTCTTGTTCACAAGCAGCACATTTCCTTTGTATTTCCCTGCTTTCGAAAATGGGCTTTCTTTGAATGACTTGATCCTTTTTCTCAAAATCCTTTTCCTTTTTCCTTAATTTTTCTTCATCACATGCGGCACACTTCAATTGAACAATGGGCGTAGCAGAGGGATCAGCCGGTTCATTTCCCTTTAGTTGTATTGCTTTTTTGTTTAAAGAGCCCGATTCTTTCTCAACAATATCTGTAGGATTATTCACTATACCTTTAGCCTGAATTGAAGAGCCTTTGAAAAAAGCCTGTTGCCCAAAAAACTGCTGCTTCTGTTCCTTTGTTGCAAATGCAGGAGCGTTGTTTTTTGAAGTGGTAGAGCTATCTTTTATACTTGCTGTTTTCAATGGATTATTGGGAATTCCCTTTTCAGTTATCTTTTTTTTAATGCTGATAATTCATCTGCTTCATTATTTAGGTTTAGACCTTAAGGATCAAGGTTTCTTAGGTTTCTCATGTCGTTGATAGTACCTACATAGAGTGGCTCACTTCCTGCACTGATATCCGGCGTAGCATGCACCAATTCCTGCAATAAAGCGGTAGTCATATGTTCAAGATCCAGATTTAAAAGTGCTGGATTTAAGGCTATTCCGGAACCAGGTCCTCTCTCCCAAAAACTATTTTGAGGTGTAGGAAATATTATGAATGGCACTTTAAAGGCACCTTCCATTTTTTTGCTGCGTTCTTCGATAGCTTTTAATTTAATAATATCTGTTTTTGTAGGTACCGCAGGAGGACTTGTAAGCCCAAACCATTCTGAAAATACCAAATCCATAAAAACCCTGGGATTATGATCAACATACTTTCCTTTCTCCCTTGCACGTTCTGCGCCTTTGATTGTACTGGAGATATCAAATGGAAGGAGGGTAAACCATTGTTCCATAAATGCTAAAGATGCATCTACCTGTTCTTTTTGCTTGTTGTCGGTTATTGTATTTGTATCCTTTATTGCGGGGCCCATTTGTTGGCTCCCCGGTTTGTCGACAAGCCCTGCGTAAACATGAAAAGAAGCAGCGTTTTTTAATGCCTTGGTATGGTCCAATCGCGTAAACAGCCTGGTAAAAGCATATGCAAAATCTCTCGATCCACCTACCGAGGCGTGGTGGCTTTCATGAAGTAGCACCAAAATTTTCTCTTCATGGCTGTCAAACGATGGGCAAAAGGTGATGATATGTTTGCTCGCTGCCAAACTGTGATAGGCCGGAGTTTCGCTTCGGCATCCTCCATCACAATCGCTTCCACACCTTACCAGTCCGGGATTGCTTTTAAGCCCTGAAATAAAAGACCTTATCAATAAAAAATTATCTTTTACTTCCTTTGCTTTATCCGATCGTATTCCAGGGTCATTGAAGCGGAAAATGGTATCAAAAATCTTAGGGAAATCAGTTTTGGAGTCGGGAGGCAATTGCTCATTGATGACTTTGTCGATAATTATTATTGCGTCATCCGCCGCTTTATTCACCGAATCATTGGGTGTAGGACAGGCTTGCTCAACCGGTTTTCCCTTGCATTCGGTATCTTTCTTTTCCTGCCCTTTGTCTTCTACTTTAAAATCATTTTCAGCCAGGTCAGGATCTGTTTCTACCCGTGAATTTCTTAGGCTGAGGTCCAGCAATCCTATTGTTTTCCTTCCAACAACTCCATCTTGTTCGGCAATTGACATACCCACAGTCGCTTGAAATTCCTTCACCGCCGCTTTAGTTTCCTTTCCAAATATCCCGTCTACACCAAACTGGGGAAGCACAAACCCTAATTCGACCAGGCCAGTTTGAAGCTTTGTTACATGTTCTCCCTTATCAGGATCAGAAACTGTTGATTCAGCATCAAAGCACCTTTCCAATTTGTCGTTGCCCGCTAGTGTCGTTGAGGTCAGGTTATGCTTATCATTCTCTTTCTGCGGGGCAGAACTTCCTCCATTACCAGAAAAAAACAATGAATTACTCCTTCCAAAAAAAGGTCGGTTTTTCCATCCTTGTGAATACAAAGACGAAGTCCTTGAACCTCTTTCCTTTTTTGGTATTATGGATCTCATAATTTTAACTTTTAATCCTGGAATAATTTACCGATTCCGAATTCATATCGAGGGATTCCGGCCGCGCCAGTCTTGGATATTTACTCCGTGAAAAACTCCATAAATTCCGCGCCAAAGGCATCCCTATGGGGGAATGACGATATATTATTTCGTCAGTATACCTGAGTAGTTACAATAATTTTAAACATTCCCCTTTACCTCCATTCAAAATTCAACATTTAACATTCAACATTCCCGTCTACCCCCATTCAAAATTTAACATTTAACATCTATCATTTCCTTCACCTCCATTCCACCCA
>CAMPJM010000747.1 GCA_946886805.1 uncultured Flammeovirgaceae bacterium
ATAGTATATATGATCAATATGGGTACAACCAGGTAATTGAATTTATAGGCAAACAACCGCTTTTTATAAAAGCTGGTCCACATACCAAATATATATATAGGAAAAAAGTAAATAAAAGAATCTAATATATTGGAGTAATAACCAAACTTATAGGTGAAAAGACCTGCTATGAATATAATAGGAAAAATGGAACGATAGAAGCCGGATTTATTTATCCAAACTAAAAATGGCGAGATAATGTAAAAAATTACTATCATTGGTATAAACCAATAGGGGCCAAAGTGCTTCCCGCTAATAAGCATATAAGCTATTTTAGTAGAGGAAGAGCCCTCAGCCATAAAAGTTGGTAACCAAACCAATTCTGGCTCGAAAAACAGCTTATCAATAATAGGAAGAATTGAAACAATTAAGTAAGGGATGATGATAAACTTGAGTTTTTTGTTTAAATACCCTTGGAAGTCAAATCTTTTGGCGAAAATATGCTCAAATAAAAAACCGGAAATGAAAACAAATATAATCGTCCCGTTGTCTAACATAGATTCTAAAAACTTTTCGGCCATGCTATTCTGTTCCCAAAAAAAAGATGTACGACAATGTACGCCAACAATTAAAAGAATAGCAAATCCTCTTAATTGATGGATATATCCAAGGAACTTTGGGCGAGTTGATTCCTCTTTCATAGCTGCTTCGGGGATTGCAGTATTTTCACTTTTTAACAGTTCCAATGTTGTATTTAATTTTTATAGTTTAAACTTGAAAAAGGATTGGAACAAGGCCTAAAATAAGGGTCGTATAATGCAATATATTTTATTGGCTTTTCTAAGTTCATTTTATGGAGAAAAAAATCTGTAGATAACAAAAAGTGCCCTACTAGTTCACTTCGATACTGAATATATTTGCCATAATAAGGAAGTTGAAATACCGAATTGCTAATCAAATAATGAGCCCTGAAAAATTCTCTTTTTGTAAAGTTAAACTTTTCCCAGATATTTTTAGCTTTTCCCTCCATTATATATTTTCTAACAACCTCAGAAGAAAGTTCTAACTGGTCAGTATCCTTTATGATAATTTTTTCGATTATATCTTCAAATGAGGAATAGTGTAAAACTCCCACAGTGCTTCCCGCTATCCCAAGGGTAATCAAACCAATAAAATTTCTTCTTTTCATTATAGACAGATTAAAAATTTTTGTCAGCGGCTAATAGAGATAAGGCAGAAAGCGTGAGAGTAGGATTTGCAGGTGAAATTGCAGGAAAAACACTACTTCCCAAGACGAATAGATTTCTGAATTGATGGTGAATAAGATGCTCGTCTACTACACCCTCAGTTGCCTCCTTGCTCATCTTTGTAGTTGTACAAATATGATATTCAGTTTTTTGGAAAAAACCGTCCAGTTCGATTTTTTCTATTGGAAGAAATGAAAAGAGTTTTTCAATGTTTTTCTCCAATTGAGTCATCGCCCTGTCAACATAAGGATCATGGCCCTTATATTCTATCCGTGGTTTTAAAGGGTTTTCACTCAGCACAACCCGATTCTCTTTATTAGGCAAGTCTTCAAAAATAAACTTAAATTTAGCTATTTTTCTCCATTTTCCGTATTCGTTTCTGATAAAGGGGTCGTTAAAACTTTCTATTAAACAGGCAGCATAGTCTTTTCGATGATCCCCATCGTATAGCATAAATCCGTTTGCTGTAATAATTGAGCTTCCCCCTACATTATCTAAATCATCAAGATAAAGATGTGCAAAGGTGCCAACTTGCTCGCACAGTCCTCTACCAGTGTGAATATTTTTGTCCCCGGCATTTAGGAGAATATGCGCATTGAAAATTGGGTTAGCACCAAGTACAATTACTTCGCCATCAGCTTTTTTTGTTACACCATTCTGATCATAGATTACACTTTTTACATGATTAGTGGTAACATCCATGCTAAAAACCTGACAATTATAGATTATTTCCACCCGAGGATCATGATATAAATAACCCATTGTATTTTCAATAGTAAATTTACTGTCTACAGGACACAATTTACAGACTGAGCTACTACAACACGCATTTCTTACTCCTGTTGCTTCAGTCGCACGCGCAGTGGGTTGACTTATGTAAAGTTCCTGGTATTTTTCCTGTATCAATTTATCAACAGTAGTAAGTTTTTGGGGGATAAGTTTATACGGTTTATTTTTAGGAAACGGAGTCTTACCGGGACCTGCAATAGCCATTATTTCTTCCGCCTCGTTATAATAAGGATCTAAATCCTCGTAGGATATCGGCCAGTCCTGCCCGACGTTGTAAAGCGTCTTTATCTTGAAATCATTGGGTAGGAATCGTGGCGTACATCCAGTCCAACAGTTGGAGCTTCCACCGAAATTAGGATCAAAAGCCCATGGTTTATCGGGATTATTATTTATGAACGTTTTGTCTGAATACGTAATAGGAGAGGGCAATGAGGGTACCAATCCTTTTTCAGCTTTTATTCTTTCGGTATAAGGGAAAAAAATTCCGCGTTCTAGAATCAGAACCTTTTTATTAGCCGATGATTTTTCAAGATATTTTTTCAAAAAAAAACTTGACGCAAAACCCGTTCCTACTACTATTAAATCGTATTTGATCATAAGTTATTCAGTCATACCGATCGTCTGACATAAGACGTACAAACCAGGACACACTTTTTTACAGTTATTTCCAGAGGCATTTAAAGATAATAACTATCTACACATAGTATAATAAAAAACCCCGGGAAAATAGTTCCTCCGGGGTTTTTTATATTTAAGAAAAAAATTATTCAACAATAATTTTTTTCTTAATACTACTACCTGCTTGATGAACGGAAATGATATACATTCCGCCACTAAGTCCTGAAGTTGACATTATCAGGGTGTTTAAAAGTTCTTGAACGGGC
>CAMPJM010000748.1 GCA_946886805.1 uncultured Flammeovirgaceae bacterium
ATAGTTGATTAGGTAACAAGCGAAAACCCTCATGCCGTCACCCGTCCTTCAAATGCTTCTTCCAAGGTTTTAATATCCAATTTTTTCATTTTCAGAATCGCCGACATCACTCTTCCTGATTTTTCTTGATCTTTATCCGTCATCATTTTATTGACTACCGTAGGAACCACCTGCCATGATAGTCCAAATTTATCCTTGAGCCAACCGCATTGCTGAATTGCTCCGCCATTCGATAACTTCTCCCAATAATAGTCAACTTCACTTTGTGTTTCACAGTTTACCACGAAAGAAACTGCTTCATTGAGTTTGAAATGCGGACCACCATTTAAAGCGAGAAACTGTTGCCCCTCTATAGAAAATTCTACCACCAGTACTGTCCCCTTTGGTAAAGGCGCACCCTCTCCGTAATAGGAAGTTCGCCCAATTTTGTAGTTTTCGAAAACGCTGGCATAAAAATTTACTGCCTCTTCCGCATTGTCATTGAACCAAAGACAAGGGGTTATTTTCTGTTGATGATTGATTGTTGCCATGACCGTGCTATTTAGTTTTTCTCGGTGTATTTTTTAAAATTGTTCAAAATTGCCTGCCATCCACCTCTTTGCATTTCTATTGGATTGGTGCTTTCCGGATCAAATGTTTCGACAACTTTTGTCTCGTCCCCCAAATCTTTAAAAGACACTTTTACTTGTCTACCATCAGACATGGTGTATTCTATGACCTTAAATTCCTCAACATTCGTATAAACACCTTCAAAATCAAAACTTACGCTTCCATCTTTCGCAGCCATGGTTGTTTTGAATTTTCCATTTACCTTCAGATCATTTTCTGCATATGGCGCATGCCAGTCATCATTAGCATTATTCCACTGGGTAATGTGATTTGGTTCGGTCCAGTATTTCCAAACTTTTTCTACTGGTGCTGCAATAGTTGCTTCAACGCTTATCGCTGTCTTGTTTTCTGTTTCCATAATAAATTTTCGTGTTTAGATTTGTGATAAATAAATTTTCTTGATCTTAATATTACAAAAGTAGCATCCGTTTAGTAGTTCTATACTGTGTAAAAACGCCAATTGAAGGGGTAAGATGCGACAAAGCACGGATATTGGTGACCAGTGTTGATAGCACATTGGCAAAATAAACTGATGCTGAGTATTTTACACCCAAGGTCTGTGTCCTCACCATAGTCGTTAACTTAAGAGGAGGCGTTTGTGTAAGTTGCTGACTGATAGATATTTAAATTGGCCATAGGAGATAGTTGTCCCTGGAGGACAACCTTCAAGTTTTCTTCCCATGTTTTTTGTTTAGTTAAAAAAAAGCGGATTTTCCGTTTGAAAATTTTGACCGCTTTTTCAAAATCCAATTTAGTGATTATAGGGGAGAAACACACTTAAAATCGACACAAAATCTTTTATTCAACAGCATTCAAAATCATTTGAATCTTCCATTGAAAAAGATTTCTCAGAAGAACAAATCACTGAATTGGCAAAGCAAACCAAGTTTATGGAAAGGAGCAGAAAACTGCCGCCCTTTGCATTTCTTAACACATTGATGTTTTCGGTTTGCAATCAGTCCAAGGTCAGCCTTCCGGATATAACCGCTGATTTAAACCAACAATTTTCCGTTGATATCAGCAAGGAAGCTTTACATAAAAAATTCACTGGTAGGGCAGTCCGGTTTCTTGAAGCGGTGATAAAGGAAAGGTTGAACCGGCAATTTGCCCTGCCAAAAGAAGATGGGCTTAACAAGCACTTCCTGGGCGTCAATGCCAAAGATTCCTGTAAGTTTTCATTGCCTTCCACCTATGAAGGTGATTATCCCGGTTTTGGTAATTTTAGCAAAAAGAATGGGATTATGAACCTGCAATATGAGTATGATTTGTTGGGCGGGAACTGGAAAGATATAAAGCTGACCAACATTAAAAGCAATGACCAGAACGAATCCAACCAGACCGTGGGTTCGATATGCAAAGGCCATCTATACCTGCGGGACCTGGGCTACATTACGCCAAAATACCTAAAGGCTGTCATCAAAAACGGGGCCTCTTTCTTAAACCGGCTCCCCTCGCAAGTGGGGATCTGCACAGTTGATGGGGAACCCATGGACTGGGACAGTATACACCGCAAGTTTAACAAGACAGGTGCCATGAGTTTGGACATGGATGTTTTGGCCTACAAAAAAGAGCAAATACCCTGTAGGCTGGTGATAGAGCGTGTAGATGACAACGAATATCGAAAAAGGCTGAAAAAGGCTGAAAATTCAGCGAAAAGCCAGGGCGTTGGCGTATCAAAAGCGCATAAGATAAGGTGTCGTTACAATATCTTTATTACCAACGTGGGGAAGGAAATATTGCCAACAAAGGCCCTCAGGAAACATATTATCTACGCTGGCAGATAGAACTGGTATTCAAAACCTGGAAATCGTTCTTTGAGGTTGACAAGGTCAAAAAAGTAAAAAAAGAACGCCTTGAGTGCCAATTGCTTGCAAAGCTCCTTTGGGTGCTCCTCAATTGGCGCCTGTTTCAAATCTATAACCGGCATGTTCAAAAGGAATTTCCAGACAAAGGGGCCAGCGTTATAAAGTTTTTTAAAAGGTGCATAAACTTTTCTTCAAGATTAAGAATGGTTGTACTGAAACAGATGAAAGTTGTTAGTTGGCTGGAAAATGTTTTCCTGCCCTTGGTACAAAACGTGGCATGCGAGGCGCCGAGAGGAAAAATAACGCACTACCAGCTCATAAGCCAGTTTTAACTCACTAAGTTAACGACTATGATGTCCTCGCAGACCTTTATTATTTGCTCAGTTCGGTAAAGCTTTGCTTGAATAAGAAATACGTTTTCAAAAATACTGCAACAGCTTCGGTAAGATGGCTCCCACTTTAGGGGAGCTGCCGATAG
>CAMPJM010000749.1 GCA_946886805.1 uncultured Flammeovirgaceae bacterium
TCGTTATATTCTTTTGCTGTAAATTTCGTAAAAGAAAAGCTTTCAATAACGCTGCTATTTCAGCCAGACAAAATAATTCTACTACCAGCGCAGCATTAACTAAATAAGATATATGGAAAATATTTTGGGATCCAATCACAGAATTACCATAAATAAAAGGTAGGGGTGACCAAGGGAAAAGAATATATACTAACTGTCTCACAAAACGACACTCATAGTTTGGCAAATAATAAAAGGTTACTGTATTTTAGGATTGGGTTATGAATTAAAATGCTTTTCCCTTAGCAGTACCTCAGTCTGATAGTGTTCTCTCTTACTAGCTTCCTAATAAATTAAAAAAATAATATAACTGGTTATATATTTTTCCTGTAACTTTGTATAACTGGTTATATAAAATTTGAATGAACAAAAAAGATTTTTTGGTTGAAATTGACTTTGCAGGACTATCCAGCCGCATTAAAAGACTCAGCGATACAATCCTGTACAGCACCAAGGATTTTTACAAGGCGGTGGATACAGACATAGAACCGAATTGGCATTTGGTGTTTTTACTGCTTAATAAGTATTCATCACTTACCCTTACGAAGATTTCTGAACATTTGCAGTTGTCACATCCTGCAGTAGTGAAAATTGTCAAAAATATGAAACGAAGCGGATACGTACTTACGGAAGCTGATAATTCTGATTCGCGTAAACAACTGGTCACTTTATCTGACAAGGCACTTATAGCCCTGCCGCAACTGGAAAAATATTGGGACGCTTGTATAAAGACCATGAAAGAATTGGTAGAAGATACACCTAGTTTTTTAGATTCATTAAGTAAGATTGAGGCTAAGGTCCAGCAAAGCAGTTACAAAGAACGAACTTTAAAAAACTTGAAATAATAACCAACCAGACTATGATTAAGATATTTATAGCAGGGGCCACAGGGTGGGCAGGCTCAGAATTGAGCAAAGGAGTTTTTGCCCACAAAAACATGCAACTGGTTGGAGGCCTATCCAGAAAACACACAGGAAAAAACCTGGCAGAGATTCTTGATTTGGGTGACGCAGAAATCCCTATTTTTGACCGAATAGAATCCGCTCTGGAAAAAACAGAATTTGACGTTTTGGTAGAATACACAAAACCAGACTGTGCAAAAAAAAATATTATAGCAGCTTTAGAAAAAGCCAAAAGTGTTGTAATAGGTACTTCTGGATTAACTTCGAAAGATTATGCTGAGATTGAACAGATTGCCAATAGCAACAATGCATCGGTACTGGCTGTCGGAAATTTCGCACTAACCGTCGTACTGTTACAAAAATTTGCTGAGATCGCTGCAAAATATATTCCCAGTTTTGAAATTATTGATTATGCACACGAAGACAAAATAGACTCTCCTAGTGGAACAGCCAGAGAGTTGGCCCATCGGCTTTCCCAAGCGAAAAAGAAAGTCGGGGCGCCGATCTCGAAGGAGTGCAGGTACATTCGGTAAGGCTTCCAGGGCACGTGATCTCCATTGAAGCCATTTTTGGGTTAAAAGACGAAAAGTTAACGATTAGACATGATGCTGGTGCAAGCGCAGAACCTTATGTAAAAGGTGCGCTACTGGCGATCGAGAAGGTTGCCACTTTTAAAGGTTTGAAAAGAGGTTTGGACGCTGTATTGGATTTTTAAATAATGGCTAGATATATTATTATGGTTCTAGGAGGTGCAACGAGCTTTGGGATTCTTACCTCCTTTGTGAAATTGGCATATAAGCAAGGTTACCATGCCGCTGAAATTGCTTTTGCCCAAGCCAGTATTGGAGCAGTTGTTCTCTGGGGAATTTTTCTATTTAACAAAAAAGCCAGTGCGAGTCGACGGGAGATTCCTTTATTACTTTTTACCGGTGCCACTATCGGTATTTCTACTTTTCTTTATTACTTATCAGTAACATATATTTCTGCATCTGTAGCCATTGTATTACTCATGCAATTTACTTGGATCAGCATCTTGATTGAATGGATACTATTCAAAAAAAAACCGCTTACTTCAGAGCTAATTATAACCGTGGTTATTCTAATGGGTACAATATTAGCAAGTGGTTTTACTTCTCAAAAAGGGATGGCACTTTCATTGAAAGGGGTGGGATATGTTCTACTTGCTTCTGTGGTTTATGCCCTTTATATTGTATGCAACAGCAGAGTTGGCAAGAGGATCGGTTGGGAAAATAAAAGTGCATGGATTATGACCGGCTCCGCCCTGTCCATCTTGTTCGTAAACTTTCCCATAGTTGCTTTGGATATTCATGTAGGTGCGGAATTATTAAAATGGGGTCTGTTTTTGGCAGTGTTTGGAACGATCTTACCGCCTATTTTATTTGCTATCGGAATTCCGAAAGTGGGAGCTTCTACGAGTGGTCTTCTGATGACTGTAGAGCTGCCCATGGCTGTTATCTCAGCGTATCTTGTTTTAAATGAAAAACTTTCTGTAATTCAAATAACAGGTATTTTGATCATGTTATTGGCTATTATCGCTATGAATGTATTCAATAGGCGGGTGAAAAGTTCATTATGATTGATTCAGATAAGGGAATGCAATAGATAACATACGATTTTTGAAGAAAATAATAGTAGATGATAGCGAATTTTGCTACGCACCCTTTTTCAATTCAATCATTTAGATTCCAATCGCTCCGTTTAGTACCAAAAAACGGCCGTTAAACGTAGCGATGTTGTCCGGTTTACCGCCGTGGCGGTAAGTTCTGAATATAAAGATTCAGGTCGCCCTGTTTTTTAAAAACAATATCGGTGGCGTATTCTGCCTGCATTATGCTCCAATGGAACTCTTGGCTGAATGAAAGGTGTACCGGGCAATAAATTTTTGCAAGCTCATTGAGGTAGGGACCCTGATATAACC
>CAMPJM010000750.1 GCA_946886805.1 uncultured Flammeovirgaceae bacterium
GGGATGCCTTTGGCGCTGATCTTCGCTCCGCTTCGTCAGGAATGACGTCTTTTGATGCTGAGTAGTTACTGAAAGTTTAATACTTTGAAGAGTAACACGCATGGAATAAGAAACATCCTATATTCAACCAACTCTGCTTCAATCTAACAATACGGTAATACCAAACCCGTTTTTGTCATTCTGGACGATAGAGCTTGCCCCGCACTTGTTGCGGGGAAGGATCTTGGCGAGCTCTCTTTTTCTCCAGCTTATGTTAAATTGTGCTGCCATTTCCCAACCTACCCCTCGTGCTTGTGGATAGAAGAATTTTGGCAAATTTTGATCGATTTACAAAATCGATCTCCTGGGGCAGCCTGGGTAAACCTAAGTTTGGCGTTTACAACGTCCGGCTATTTCGAATAAAAAGGAAGGATTTGATGCCGTACCTAAACTCTACACAATTACACATCTATTAAAGAGTATTTTTAGAATTTTTCGCTATTTTTGTAATCAAATTAAGGAAAAGATATGTTCGATAATTTAAGTTATAAATTAGATAAAGCTTTTAAAACCCTAAAAGGTCAGGGTAGCATTTCAGAAGTAAATGTTGCCACAACCGTAAAGGAAATAAGACGTGCGCTCATAGATGCTGACGTAAATTATAAAGTAGCCAAGCAGGTTACCGACACAATTAAAGAAGAAGCTCTTGGCAGAGAGGTTTTAGCTGCCGTTTCCCCGGGCCAACTGTTGGTAAAAATTACCAATGAAGAATTGACAAAGCTAATGGGTGGAACAAAAGCTGACATCAATATAAAAGGTGATCCTGCCGTAATTTTAATAGCTGGTTTACAAGGTTCTGGTAAAACAACTTTTTCGGGAAAATTGGCCAGTTATTTAAAAAAGCAGGGAAAAAGTGTTCTGTTAACAGCCTGTGACATCTACAGACCAGCGGCAATTGACCAGTTGAAGGTATTAGGTGGACAAATAGGTGTTGATGTCTATGCTGAACCTGAAAACAAAAACGCAGTACAAATAGCCAACAATGCCCTACAATTTGCCAAAGACAACAATAAAAAGATAGTAATAATTGATACAGCCGGTCGTCTGGCTGTTGATGAGCAAATGATGCAGGAAATTACTGCTTTGAAAAAGGCAATGAATCCTTCTGAAACATTATTTGTAGTAGATTCTATGACTGGTCAGGATGCGGTGAATACTGCCAAAACCTTTAACGAAAGACTGAATTTTGATGGGGTTGTACTTACAAAATTAGACGGTGATACCCGTGGTGGTGCTGCTTTATCGATCCGTACGGTTGTAGAAAAACCAATAAAGTTTATAAGTGCGGGAGAAAAGATGGAAAACATTGATGTTTTTCATCCGGATCGGATGGCGCAAAGGATCCTGGGTATGGGTGATGTGGTATCTTTAGTGGAAAGAGCACAACAAACTTTTGACGAGGACGAAGCTAGAAGGATCAATAAAAAGATCAGAAAAAATCAGTTCAATTTTGACGATTTTTTATCTCAACTGGAGCAGATCAAAAAAATGGGTAATATCAAGGACCTTATAGGCATGCTTCCAGGAATGGGCAAAGCTTTGAAGGATATTGATTTGGATGACGACTCATTTAAACCAATAGAAGCCATTATTAAATCCATGACTCCTGCAGAGCGGGATACACCGGAAATTATTAATGGCAGCAGGAAAAAACGGATTGCAGATGGAAGTGGCACGACTGTTCAGGAAGTCAACAACCTTATTAAGCAGTTTGGCGATATGCGAAAAATGATGAAAACCATGAACAAGATGGGTCCCGGAAAAATGAAAATGCCTAATATGAATATGTTTGGAAGATAGATACTCCCCAATATCGAGAATGTTCGAAGCTAAACTTATTTAACTATAAAATTTCAAGTCCTGTTTTTTAAGCAGGGCTTTTTTTGGTTCTATACCCGGAATTGCAAAGTTCTCAATGCTATTTTTCCGACATTAAAATTTCAGCTATATGCATGATTTTGACCGGACTTTTCTGTCTTTTTAACAGACCTTCCAGATGCATGAGACAGGACAAATCCGTAGCGGTGATAATCTCGGCGCCATTTGAAATATGATCTTCAATTCTATCCTGGCCCATTCTCACAGATACTGCTTCTTCAGCTACTGCGAAAGTTCCTCCAAAACCACAACACTCATCCGCACGGTTGAGTGGAACCAAATTAATCCCTTTTACCTGACTAAGCAAAAACTTAGGTTTGCTGTACCTTTCTTCTGCCAATTCAGAAGCACTGCCTAATCTTAAACCTCGAAGGCCATGACAGCTTTCGTGGAGTCCCACTCTGAATGGAAAGTGAGCATCTATGGTAGTAACCTGTAGAATATCTGTTAAAAATTCACATAATTCGAAAATCTTTGATCCGGCAGCATCCTGCTTTAAAACATGTTCTTTTACATGTAAAACGCAACTTCCTGAAGGAGAAACAATATATTCAAACTCTGAGAAATTTTTTAAAAAAAGTTCTGCTGTATCCTTACCGTAGCATTCATAACCCGAATTGGCCATCGGTTGTCCACAACAGGTTTGATTCATGGGATACTCTACCTCCACGCCGAATTTTTCCAGTAATTTTAAAGTGGCAATGGCGGCAGAAGGATAAAATTGTTCTACATAGCAGGGAACAAACAAACCGATTTTCATTCTAAAGTTAAAGTTAGGGTGTACCTGAGGAAGTTAGTTGGTCTCAGGATTTATAAAATCATTTTCTTTGGAGAGCAATATAATGATCATTTACAACAAAGGTATCCTGTACTTTGAGGTTAAGTGAATTTTATTGATGAACGCCTGTTTAAATAAAGATCAAACGGCTGAAATTTTAGCTTCTTTCAAATGGTCAACTGCT